>NZ_JBNHER010000026.1:0-25555 GCF_050015975.1 Dapis purpurea BLCC-M126
CCGAACGGTTTTAACCAGAGGTAATTATCAATTATCCATTATCAATTAATGAACTAGTTATTTGTAATATTCAAATGGTATTACTTAGAATTGCCTTGATTAGATTTATAACCAAAGTAAGTAACATCCTTAGCTTCAAACTATATAAGCTGAAACTGAGGATGTCTATAGTATCTTTATTTAACTTTACTCATAACTTTCAGAATTTGCTGCTAAATATACTCACGACTTACGCATGAGGTAGGAAAAACTAGGATTTGAGATTGCTTCCCTGTCGGTCGATAGGGACGAAAATACGTTGTACTGCGTAAGTCCTAATAGTATATTATCAAAGCAAAATCCGATAATTATCAATTCAATTCTAATCTAATCCAGCGTCAGTTACTGCTCCAACACTGCTAGAGGAAACTAACTTAGCATACTTAGCTAATACACCTCTAGTATATTGGGGTGTCGGTGCTTCCCATACTTGACGACGCTTTTCTAGTTCCTCATCAGAAATATTTAACTGTAGTAAACGCTTATGAGCATCTATAGTAATCATGTCTCCTTCTTTGATTAGAGCGATCCCTCCACCGACTGCTGCTTCTGGAGCTACATGACCAACTACCATACCGTAAGTACCACCAGAAAACCTACCATCAGTAATTAATCCTACTTGATCTCCTAAACCAGCACCAATAATAGCTGAGGTTGGTGCCAACATTTCTCGCATTCCTGGTCCACCTTTCGGACCTTCATAACGAACTACGATAATATCTCCTGCTTGAATTTTGCCTGCTAATATTGCTTCTAAGCAAGCTTCCTCTGACTCAAATACTCTCGCTGGACCTGTTATTTCTGGATTCTTCACTCCTGTAATTTTAGCAACGGCTCCCTCAGTTGCCAGATTTCCTTTTAAAATAGCTAAGTGTCCTTGAGCATACATGGGATTATCCCAAGGGCGAATCACATCTTGGTTTGCAGGTGGTTCTGAAGGTATATCTGCTAATTGCTCTCCAATAGTTTTACCAGTTATAGTTAAAGCATCTGCGTGGAGTAGGTCATGTTCTAGAAGCATTTTCATTACTAGAGGAATGCCACCTGCTTGATGCAAATTTGTGGTAACGTATTTGCCACTTGGTTTCAGGTCACACAATACAGGTACTCTTGCCCTAATTGTTTCAAAATCATCCAAAGATAATTCCACATCCGCAGCATGAGCAATTGCCAGTAGGTGTAACACTGCATTGGTAGAACCCCCTACAGCCATGATTACTGAAATTGCATTCTCGATAGCTTTGCGAGTAATAATTTGACGAGGTAAAATTTGTTTCCGAATAGCTTCTACCAAAACATGAGCTGATTTTTCTGTGCTATCTGCTTTTTCTGCATCTTCGGCAGCCATTGTTGATGAGTACATCAGACTCATGCCCATTGCTTCAAAAGCTGAAGACATAGTATTGGCAGTGAACATTCCTCCGCAGGAACCAGCTCCAGGGCAAGCTCTACGTTCAACTTCTGTTAATTCTGTTTCGTCAATTTTTCCAGCACTATATTCTCCTACTGCTTCAAAAGCACTTACAACTGTTAAGTCTTTACCGTTGTAGTTGCCTGGTTTAATAGTACCACCGTAAACAAATATAGCGGGAATGTTCATGCGGGCGATCGCTATCATCGCTCCCGGCATATTTTTATCACATCCACCAATAGCAAGAACTCCGTCCATAGTTTGGCCATTACAAACTGTTTCGATGGAGTCGGCAATTACATCTCTAGATACCAGGGAATATTTCATACCCTCAGTACCCATAGAAATACCATCGCTAATGGTAATAGTGCCAAATATCTGTGGCATTCCTCCAACTTCTTTCACTCCACTCATGGCTCGCATGGCCAAATCATTGATACCCATGTTGCAAGGAGTAATGGTACTGTAGGCATTGGCAACCCCAATAATTGGTTTTGTAAAGTCTGAATCTTCAAAACCTACAGCTCTCAACATAGCTCGGTTTGGAGCGCGTTGTACTCCTTTAGTTACTAATTGGCTTCTTCTATTTTCTGGCATAGTATTTTTTGACTCTACTATCTTATTTGACCAAAAAAATCAACTGTATACAAGCCTCCGGATTTATCTTTGGAGAGGGAAAAAGGCTTTTGGTCTTGCAATCTCTTTGATTCATCAATGGAGTCATAGTTTTGACTTTTGATTTTTGACTTTTGACTTCCGGGAAACTGGTTTTTTACCTTAGTAATTTGTAATGTCCTACTTTAAATATAAAATATAAAATAGAAAATAGGTTGAGGCAGAGCAAATGGAGGCTGAGGAACTTCTCAAGCAATATGAAGCAGGGGAAAGAAATTTTAAAGGTATTGCCCTGGTTGGAATTGATTTAACCGGAGCTGATTTAAGTAATGCTAATTTTACTAGGGCAAACCTCCGTGATGTGATATTGAAAGATGCTAACCTCAGTGGAGTTAATTTCAGAGAGGTTAGTTTAGGGGATGCTTATTTAAATGGAACGAATTTGAGCGAAGCTAATTTGATTGGAACAAGTCTGGTGAAAACTGACTTGACTAATGCTAATTTGAGTGGAGCTAATCTACGGGGTTCTAATGCTAGAGAAGCGAATTTGAGTCAAGCTGATTTAAGGGGTGCTAATTTAACGGAGGCTAATTTAAGTCAGGCGAATTTGACTGAAGCTAATTTGAGTGAATCTACAATGATTCGAGTTAATTTGATTAAGTCTATTTTAAGTGGTTCTAACTTAGAGTTTGCAAATTTAACAAATGCTTTGATGAATGAATCAATTTTGGAGGAGGTGAACCTGACAAATGGAATTCTGAGTGGAGCGATGTTAAGTGGTTCTAATCTCAGTGAAGCTGATTTGAGTAAATCTACTACTATTGGGGCAACTCTGAGTGAAGCTAACTTAAGTGGAGCAAAACTACGAACTACTAATGCTAGTTGGACTACTTTACGAGGTGCTAATCTCAGTGGGGCTAACTTATTTCGGGCTAAATTAAGTTGGTCAAATCTGACAGGAGCAATATTGGTCAAAGCTGTTTTAATTGACGCAAAGCTCAATAAAACTAATTTACGAGATGCAGATATGAGAGGAGCAATTATGCCTGATGGTACAACTTTTCCCTAAAAATTCTTGTTGCTGTTAACTGAAAATTTTAAATTATAATAGGTGTTGTTTTTGATTCTTTATATTAACAAATATTCATAAAGTCTAGCTGTTGTAATCTAATATAATTAAAGTATATTTACAATTTAATGCTGGTAAACTATAGGAGAAAAGCAACATGAAAGCTGAAGAATTAAAGACTAGATATTCTCGAGGAGAAAGAGATTTTAGCAAAACAAATTTAGTCGGGGTAAATTTAAAAAGAGTCAATTTAGAAAAAGTTAATTTGGCAGGTTCTTCTTTAGCATGTGTCGATTTCAGTCACGCTTTTCTCTATGAATCAAATTTTTCTGATGCTTTTCTTTACTCGGCTAATATGAAATTTGTTAAATTGGGAAAGGCGCAACTTATTAATGCGGATTTAACAAAAAGCAATCTAGAGGGTTCTTTTTTAGTTAAGTCAAATTTATCTGGTGCGAAATTAAGTGGTGCTATTTTATCTGGTGTTAATTTGAGAGGTGCAAATCTAGAAGGTATTAATCTATGTGGAGCTAATCTTAGTGGTATTAATTTGCGTTCTGCTAATCTGAAAAATGCTAACCTGAGTTGGGCTAATTTGAGTCGCGCTAGACTGAATGAAGCCTTAATACAAGGTGCTTTACTCACAGGAGTTAATCTCAGTCAAGCACATTTGACGAAAGTAGATTTACATGGAATGGATTTAAATGGGGTAAATTTTAGTGAGGCTAAAATAAAGTTTGCTAACTTGTGTGGAGCCGATTTAACTGCTACCAATTTTAGTGGCGCTAATTTAATTTTTAGTGATTTAAAAGAGGCAATTATGAATGGCTCTAATTTGAGAAATGCGATATTAATTTATAGTAATTTAAGTGGAGCAGTTTTGACAAGAGCTGATTTATCTTATGCAGTTTTGACTGATGCTAATTTGAGTAAAACTAATCTGAATTTAGCTGATTTGCATAAAGCTGATTTAAGTGGTGCTTGTTTAGAGGAAGCTTATTTGTGGAAGGCTGATTTGAGTGAAGCTAATCTTGATGGTGCTGACTTAAGTAGAGCTAGTTTAAGAGGAGCAATTTTGGATGGGGTGGATTTACGAAATACTAATTTAACACAGGCTATGATGCCAGATGGTACAGTTAATTGATATTTTTAACAATTAATAATTAATCATTACTTCTTCTGTAATAGAAGGATTAGGTAAAAGGAATTTTTTTGTTCTGTTGGTCGATTGGATATGCTGTTTGCCAGGGCAAAGCTCCGCTTTTCATGTTCCGTAGGAAAACGTGTAGCGTCCTAGAGGGAAAGGAGACCTCGGCATCCCATCCTATGAAATGCTGCTTCTTGCCTCCTCCGGAGGAGCTGCGCTTTTTCCTGACGGAATGCTCCACAAACATGTTGCATAGCGAAACAGAGGAGCTGTCTCTTTCATAGAAGCTTCACTAACGCTAATGCTTTTCATGTCGGCGACAGCCGTTAGCGTTTGCGGTAGCATTCCGATAGGAAAGCTTTGCGCCAGCGAAACGCAAACTACCGCTTTTTCTCGATGAATGGAGAGGCTTTATACTTTAATTTTTCGGTAAATTTAGTTGTGATATCAAATCCGGTTAATTGCACATAGAATCTGGTCATAGGATATGTATTTATAATTTTTTCAATTACTTTAATAGATATATCGCTAAATTCCCCACCGGAGAGTGTTTACGAGTTTGTCTCCATCTCCCCATCTCCCCATCCCCCCAACTATATAATAAGTATTCAACCGGATTTGATATGACTTCTTTACCTTTAACAGCAAATACTTTTGTTGATCAATCACATCTATCAAAGGAAAACTATTTATTGAATGGATATTTGATTTCTTTCAGCTTATAGTTTTAGATTAATTTTTTTTAGTGTTCATGTGTATCTATGAGTTTGGCATAAATTGATTATTAAAATTTTAAGCATTTAGCCGTCATCTAATAGACAGCTTCCTGAGTCGTAACGACGTTAACACTTATTAACTTATTTTCAGCCAGAGGTGGAATTAGTATTGAGAGTATTGAACTAGAATTAAAAGTATGGTTCAAAGCTAATTTGTTAGTCGTTCTTCACGCAGTTGTATTTATTTTCTGCTACTTATACCAATTCCTCAAAATAATGCTATAGTTCATTAAGACTTCAGTTATTAAGTAATAATAATGGTTTAGTAATGTTTTTAACAATTACAATTATAGAGATATAGCAATCCTATTTAGGCTGTAATATTTTGATGTTAGGGGAAATTAGTAATTCGCCCCTACAGCAGTCATAATTTTCAAGGTTAAGGACTCAAATTAACTATTATTAAAACTGTCACAAACAATGGGCGGATTGCTATATATTCTTCTTAATGACTTTAGTCCCTAATCCTTACTCCCTAATCCCTACTCTCAAGAAGATTTAGCATGACTTTTTAGATTTGGTATTAGAGATATTTATTTTAATAAAATTCTATGTTTTACTTGACAGAAAGTAATGATATTAAGAACACTATTGAGAAATTGACTCAAGCTGATTTGCTTTGGATTGATACAGAAGTTGCTGATTATAATACTCGTAAACCTAGGTTATCCTTAATTCAATTGTTGGCTGAATCTGAAGATTTAGTAGGCGACAATGTTTATATTTTAGATGTTTTAGAGCATGATAATATAATTCATTTTTTCATCGAAAAAGTCATGCTTAATCCTGACATTGAGAAGGTATTTCACAATGCTAAGTATGACATTAAATTCCTGGGTAAAAATCAAGCTAAAAATATTACTTGTACTTGGGAAATAGCTAAAAAATTACCTTATTATATTTTACCAGTATCTAACTGCAAATTGAAGACATTAGCTGAAAAACTAACTAACTTTCAAAACATAGATAAAGAAGTGCAAGGAAGTGATTGGGGACAACGCCCACTCACAAAAAAACAACTTGAATATGCAAAGATGGACTCGGTTTACTTAGCTCAAGTACACTTGGCCTTGTTAGAGTTAATTCAAAAAAATAATTCTGAACCTGCTACTGATAATTTAGATGAACTAAGTCACAGATATCAAGAGCTTCTACATGAATGGAAATTGTTAGATTCAGAAATTTCTCATATACTTGAACGGATAAAATTAGCTATGCAGGCGCAGAATATTTCTGAAACTTCGACTTTTAAATTATCATCTGTAGAACGAATTACTCAGAAAGTTAATTTTGCTGAATTAGCAACGATAGTACAAAATAAGGAAATAGATTTGGATTTTCCCATTACTCTAACTCAAAAACTACAAAAAGATTTTGGTAATATAATTAATGAACTTTCTCTCAATACAGAGAGTAGTTCTAGTTGGAAATTGACTTTTAAGGGTTTTCCAAATATGACTGAGCAAGATTAGCAAGAAAATTAGAAAAACTGCAACAATTTTTAATTATTGAATTTGCTCAATTCGTAGACTAAGTAACTATTGTATCCTACTCTTAGTTAATAGGAAAGCTATTAAATACTGGTAGCTGAAGTATCAATTAAATACATATTATTGAGGAAAAGTCAAGATGATGCAAGCTAAAGATATTATGACTACAGATGTTGAAAAAATTAAGGGTTCGGCAACAGTAGCTGATGCTGTGAAGAAGATGAACGATTTATGTCTGCGTTCTTTAATTGTGGAACGACGTAGTGAGGAAGATGCTTATGGTATCGTCACAGAAGCAGATATTGTTTATAAAGTTGCTGCATACGGGAAAGATCCTAAACAAGTGCGAGTTTATGAAATTATGACTAAGCCTTGTATTGTTGTGAATCCAGATTTAGGTGTAGAATATGTGGCACGTTTATTTGCTCAGACAGGTATACACCGAGCACCTGTGATTAAAGATACATTGGTCGGTATTATTTCAGTTACAGATATTTTAAGCAAGAGTGATTTTGTTGAAAAACCAAAATCTGTGCTACTTGAAAAGAGAATAGAAGCAGCTATTGAAGAAGCAAGAAGTATTTGTGCAGAAAAAGGTGTTACTTCTAAGGAATGTGCAGCAGCTTGGGATATTGTAGAGGAGTTACAAGCTGAAGCTGCTCACCAGAAGTCAGAAAGACTTGATAAAACTGCTTTTGATCTTTATTGTGAGGATAATCCAGAAGCGGCTGAAGCAAGAAGTTACGATGTTTAGTTTCAGAATTTTACCTGTATATATATAAGATTTTTTCTTTTAGCACTGAGGGTAATATCCAGTGCTTTTTTTGGCGATCGGCAAAAACGGTAATCCTAATAGATATAACTATTACTAATCAGTTTTTAGACTTTATTCAGAATAGCCCCGATAATATATTAGGCGATCGCAATATCTACAGAGTCTATAGAATAGGACTTATGCATTTTTCTACAATAAAGACTATCAACTATTGCGCAATAGTTATAAACTATATATGGCTTTGGTCTAAGTCCTATAAAGGAAAAAAAATACCTTTTGATGGAGTTTAGCAGTTTGTAACACCCCATCAAAAGGAGCAAATATATTTGAACCTATCTATAAAACTGATACAAAGCGCTACATTAACAGGACTTACGCAAACAAACCAAGAAAACGGGTTGATTCCTTGATTATTGTCTCTCAAACCACCAAACTTCCTTGATAAACTCGGTTTCTGCGTAAGTCCTAATTAAGTAACAATCTGATGTTTACTTCCTGGTTCCACTGAGACCGTTAGCGGTTACTCATCCACAGCAATAAATGGTTAAGTTGACCGCATTCTCAAATTAATACTTGTCTCATACGCGGCCTACAGATATGCCACGCTCAGGGAAATCACAAATTCTAAGACTTAACGGCATATCTTTTACATGATCACAATTAAACCTAACAAATTCAGTATGTCTACAATTAATTACCCATAGTATTTCACTGGTTACTAGCACTTAAAGTTTCTTAAGTAACACCAGTCAAAAAATTAGGTAATAGACATAGGTAATAGACAACCGACTAACTTTTCTAGCGGATATATTCTTTAAGAATACTATTCCGATTTGGGTGTCGCAACTTCCTGAGAGCTTTTGCTTCAATTTGTCGAATCCGCTCGCGAGTCACATTAAAGATTTGTCCAATTTCTTCTAAAGTTTTCATCCGACCATCATCTAACCCATACCTCAAACGTAATACATCCCGTTCACGAGGACTTAAACTATTTAAAACACTTTCTAAGTCTTCTCGCAATAAATTTTTAGATACTTGGTCTTCAGGAGTTTCCCCATCTGACTCAATAAAATCCCCCAGTCGAGAATCTTCTTCTTTTCCAATTGGAGTTTCTAAGGATATAGGCAGTTGAGCAGACTTAGCAATAAAACGCAACTTTTCTATAGTCATTTCCATGCTAGTTGCTATTTCCTCTTCTGTAGGTTTACGACCCATTTCTTGAGAAAGAAGCTTAGTAGTTTTCTTGATTCGGGATATAGTTTCATACAAATGAACTGGTAGACGAATAGTACGAGACTGATCGGCGATCGCTCTGGTAATAGCTTGACGAATCCACCAAGTTGCGTAGGTGCTAAATTTATAGCCCTTTTCATGGTCAAATTTTTCTGCTGCTCGAATTAATCCTAAACTACCTTCTTGAATTAAATCCTGGAATGATAAGCCTCGGTTCATGTATTTTTTGGCGATGGAAACAACCAGACGTAGATTAGACTGTACCATCTTTTCTTTAGCTCTACGCCCAAGTATTAATCGACGCTTAAACTTTGACAATTCCATATCTACAGCATTTGCCCACTCACTCACTTGGGGTTCCCGAGCTAAGTGGTACATTAGATCTTCTCGAATTCGCTCCAATTCCAGAAGATCTGCAATTTTACGGGCTAATTCAATTTCTTCATCAGCTCGTAATAGTCTGATTCTTCCTATTTCTTGTAGGTAAAGGCGGATTGAGTCTTCTGTGTAATGCTTTTTTTTGCCCGCAGTGCGAGTACGAGATTTGGCAACTTTACCAGACTTTAGATCATCATCATCAGACTGAGCATCTATATATTCTTCTCTATCTCCGATTAAAATGTCTAACTCATCATTTATTTGTCTGGTTGGGGTTGGCTGAAATAAGTCGCTAGATTCTAGCTCAGGCTGAATGGTGGTTTCGATTACATTGTTAGTCTGGATCATGTCGCGTTCCTCATGCTCCTTAAGTTGAAGAATAAATTACTTTACAGAAGTTTTCTGTCTATCTTAAGACAGTATAGCTAGTGACCAAATCTGTATGGTTTATCTTTTTTGCTGGAAACTGAGAAATTTCCTGAGTTTACCTGGAATAATTTTTACCCATTTAAGGCTTACTTTATTGATATTGACTCTTTTTTCATAGTCTTCAGAGTAATATGTTCTGGCTAGCGGTCATGCCAGTATCATTTTCTACATTTAAAGTACCTCAACTAAAATTCCTTATAGTTGTTTTTCACAGTGGGATAACCCACACAACTGCTTCATAAAACGTCACAATTAGTGATGCTTTAATGTTTACTTGCTTCTAGGGTAACACTCAGCAGCAGGACTTCCACAGGCATCAATGGTTAAGCCAACCGCATATCTTGCTCTTTATACTTGGATTTAGATCGGGGTCCATAGAGAAACCACACTCAGAGCAATCAAAGGTCTTATCTATCTGGTAGTCCTGTATATTAATGGTCAATAGTTGCTAAAATGCTAACTCATAGGGTTGCCGAAAAAATTACAATGCATAATTACTAACTATCTGATTTCCCCTTATACTTTGAGTGTGTCGTCTGCCTATCTACTTATGCTAATAGATTAAGCTGCCATGACAGTCATTATTTATCCCATCAAAGTCGGAAATCTTTCTTCAAGTTAGTCTGTATCATGCCAATTATGTTAAAGGCTATGATCAGGAAATCATGTCAATTTAGGCTATCTAAAGAATTGGTTCAACCAATTTCAGCTCTATATCTATTAGCAATAAAAAACAATGACACAGTTAATTTAAGGCTCAATTTAATCCATGACCAAACCCACTCAATGACAAATATTTGGACATGAAGGGTGTAGTTCATAGTTATCCAGCCTTTCATCTTAACCTAACTATAAATATTAGTTCGAGGATTGCCTGGGGTTTTAGTTCAAGACCATAACAACATGGTTTCTTTAGTTTTTGTGAAAAATCAAAAATTTGACTACACAATTTACAGATGGTTGGCTATGGTGCCATATATACGAGGTAAATAATTCAGGGAAATACTTAAAACATAACAAATTATACCCTAGCTATAAAAATCTTTTACCCCATAACATAAAGGGACTAATATCTATTTTAGTTTGTCAACCTCCTTTTTTTCTAGGATTTACTCTTGTCATTACTTCTCCTGTATCTATATTGTAAGATTTTTGCAAGATTAATGTGATTAGTTTCATGCTAGCAATAATCTATATATTAATCACCTCCACTACACTATATAATTATGTTGTGTTTAGAAAAATACTGTTAATTTTTTCACACATATACTAATCCTCGACAAGGTTGTGTAGAAAATATTCTAGTAAAAGGGCACAAGGGTAACAATCTCAACGTTTGTCTATTTATATTTTGTACCAATGATTTCCTATTTTTATCGGACTTAATTTTAACTATATATAAATTTTGCCCAACAAATTTTGGTTCAAGTGATTCGATTACTTTATTAATATTTTCCAGACTTTTCGTAAATGTTTTTATTAATTCCTATATTATTGGATTTTTTTTACTCTATCTGTCATAATTGCGATGTTTTTTCCTAAATTTATAAATATAATATTTATAAATTTAGTTTTTTTTCTTAGTCCATCTTTATTTTGACTTGTATAGTAGATTCAATTTTCCGGGTCAAGTTCATGTTTTTATTTCACTATGAGAATCAATACTAATTTTAATAATTAAGTACCTCAACAATATTATTGATCTATTCTCATTCCCTGGGATCTTGAGAAAGGAAAAAAGTCAGCTTATATAAATGTGTAATTAATTTTGTGTATCTGCTTCACTGGATGTAACATTAATTCAAGCTAACTCTGAAAACCTTGATAGTTTTTAGTTTAACAGATTATTTTATGAACGCCCACTCCTATTCTCACAAACTTATTATTTTTTGTAATTGTTATACTCATTACAGGTCAAAATTGATATATTTATTTAATATCACAAATTAATTAATCATTCTAATCTTATACTTATACTTTGGTATTCATCCTTAATTAGTTTTAACTACTTTGATGAAATGTCAACGCTCTAGTTCCAAAATTCGTGGGTAAAATTAATAGTTAATTTTTTGATGTGCAGTTTACAATAATCGATAAAAAAATTTATATAAGGACATTTATCTAGACCAAAATTTTCGGTAACATATAGTCGTTATCTATAACTTAGCTCAAATTTTAGCAATTGGAGTTAAATATTATATTAAGAGAAATTACGTTCTTGATGTTAAGATGTCATATATAGATATTCATGCTCCAATTTTTATAAACGCATATTATACCAATTTGATAAATGTTTGCTACAAATAGCTAGGGAACTTTTTAGGAGTCAGGAGTCAGGAATCGTATGGGAATAGCTTCTATATCATTTTTGAACTGGGAAATCATCTTTTTTGTCAAAGGTAAATCTCCTGTAAAATCTTTTTATTGCCCTTACTATTCGTAACATTATTTTTTAAAATTGGTATTAAAACTAGGCAATGCCCAAAAAATCAGTGTAAGTGCTGAATAGGAATAAAATTAATTATAGATTAAGTAGTCAAGCAAAATTAATTATATATTTGCTGATGAGGCTAAGTAAATAAGACAAATTATTTGTGATATACCTACTCCCTGAATAAAGATGAAATTAATTTTCACAGGTATTGCTAACTACTAAATATAAATATCAGTCAAAGAATTTGCGACAAGTGTTGCCATAACTTTACAGTTGTTAAGATATATTTATTTTACAGAAGCTTTCTCAGATTCTAGTATTTCTCTTCAATCAGAACCTTTTCTCAAAAATTTGATGTAATTTTCAACAAGAGGACGGGTTACTTTTCTATCAGTAATTCTCTGTCCACTCTGATGATGAATCTGAGCATGGACATGATAACCAGAGGTTCTTCCTGTAAGACCTTGGGTACCAATTGGTTGTCCTTGATTAATTCTCGTTCCTTTTGTTGGTGGTGAACCTTGTAACAAATGACCCATTAACCAATAATAATTAGTGCCATCGCACATGAGTTCAACTATCTGACCCGCACCTTGGGCAGTTGTAAAACTCCCATTTCGGCCTTGAAATCTAGTTCCGCGAATAGTTCCTTTACAAGGTGCTGGAATAGGAACTTGTAATTCACCATTTAGCTCAAGAGTAAAATCATAAGCTCCTGGAGGACTATTATCAATGAAATAGGGAGTATGAATTACATAAGGGAGAAATTTATCTGATTTACCATAGTATGGCATCAACAAAGGAGTAATTTTAGGGAAATTATCTTCCACCCACTCTTGAACAATGACTATTTTTTTTAATGTTTGCCCTACTATTTTAACTCCTGTTTTGATTAAGGGAGCTAAGACAGTTATGTATATTAAAAATATAAAGATTAAAAAAACAAAAAAATTTTTAATTCTACCAGTATGAGGATTGTATTTTATTTGTAAAATAACTTGTTTGATTATATAAATAAATAGGATTTTATATGGTTTTAAATTTTGGTTAAATAACTTTTTATTTTGCAATACTTGAGATTTTTTTTTACTAAAAAAATGCATAATTTAGATCTGTTTTTATTAATAACTAATACCTCATTATACTAATTATAGTTTTCTCAATAATTGAAATTGAAACTAAATCTAATAAAATAGTAAAAAATGATTAATATTAGAAACCGAGAATTGAAAAGCACTAGTGCAGGATGACGGAAATAAGTGACCAGTAACAAAATACTCAAAGCCTTACCAATCAAAACTTCTGAATTCTGAATTCTGACTTCCGCGTAGCGGTACTAGAGCCTTTTCTATATTCTAAATAATCAAAAAGTTTTGCAATTGCACAATAACCTTATAGCATTGGCTCAAAAATTTTGACTGGAAAATAGCTATAATGCCTTTAGCAAATAAGGTTTGGCTTGCAGTACTTCATCAGGATTCTCCTTCTGCTAGAATAGCAACTTAATCAAAAAATATTACAAATTATAGTAGTGATTTAAAGACTTTACCCATAATGTTTATGATGCTAAAAATTAAATCTCATGTTGATGCCTAAGAAGCAAAAATAGTTGCCAAGATACAAAAACAATACTCAAAAAAATAGTTAGATGTGGTGCATTGTAAATTCCGACTCTCTCTTGCTGAATCCTAGTTCCTAGAAATTTATAGCCAACTTTTTTTTAATTGGCATAATATCATTTCACGGAAGTCAAAAGTCATACATTCAAAAATAACCTATTAAGATTGTATGAGGAGGGAAAATTTAATTGACAATAATTGCAGGCCATTATTTCTAACTTCAAATTCTGACATTATTGAGGCAAATTGGTATAAAAAATAAATCTTTAAGCTTTAAAAAAAGCTATCTCGTATATAGAGTAAATGCTTCACTGGTTATAATATTATAATATGTATCAATTTGAATTATCCTCAATTACCCACTTCCATAAGGGATGAGTAGGCCCTTGATGATTAATCTGACTTACTTGTTGTTCTAAGCGCTTTTGTTCTGCTGGAGATATGCCCCAAAGAATGTTTCTACTTTGCCAAACTAAAATAGCAGTCGTAGTACCAAGACATAGACTTAAACCAAGGGTAGACAGCTTATAATAAGCTAGAGCATAACGTACAGAAACCCAAGTAAAATGCTCTACCCACAAAGAAATTTCTCTCCGTAAACTCCATATACTTAAAGAACCAATACTGCTCCAAAGCAATACAACTATCAACCACTTAAAATAGATTATTAGTCTGTAGAGTCTTTGTACTTGGACTTGTAAAACTGACTCATCTTTACACATTTTCAGGATGTTGAAAGAATAAGAAAAAAAAGCATGAGATAATTTTTTCTATCTGACAGTAAAAGTTGATATAAATTTTTTTCAAGCTGTAATAGCTAATTTATAAACTTAAGACTAGAGTTTTTTTTGACACACATAGAGTACTCTGATAATTGTGATCTATTTTAATGAAAACTTCTATAAGAGCTTGAGTAGTTTCCTAGATTTAGGTTTTGAAATTTTTAGTTTACTAGAAAAATTATTCCTGATAACTACAATAAATAAGTATTTTCCTGGGAATATTGCACATTGAGATAAGTTGACTAATTAGCTCTAAAAATTTAAAAGTTATAATTTTCTTTAGTTATGAGTTATATCTAAACAGTATTCTCTTGACCTTCTAATAATTCTGAATTTTCTTCTAAAGGGTTGGGAATAAATTCACCAATGCGCTCGCGCCACCAAGCTAGAAGTGTACTAGCAATAAATATACTAGAGTAAGAACCTGCAATAAAACCAATAATTAAAGCCAAAGCTAAATACTTTAAAGTTTCTCCACCAAATATTAAAATACCAACTAACGGTAATAAAGTAGTCACAGTTGTATTAATAGACCGTGTTAAAGTTTGATTAACAGCATTATCAACTATCTGATCGATTGATTCTCCTGGATAGCGCTTAATTACTTCTCTAACTCGGTCATAAATTACGACTGTATCATTAACAGAAAATCCAATAATAGTTAGTAAGGCAACCAAAAATAAACTATCTACTTCCACACCAGCTACTAAACCAAGAATTGAGAAAATACCAACTGTTACTAATATGTCATGGAATAGGGCAACAAAAGCAAATACGGCATAGTCTAACTGAAACCTAAAAGTTAGATATACTGTAATACCAAAAAAAGCAACCAGTAGAGCTGATAGTCCAGAGGTGAAAATTTGTCGTCCCAAGGTAGGGCCAACTGTATCAATTTGAGTAGAGTTTGGGTCAAATTTGCCAAATTCTGTACTTAAAGCTGTTATTAACTGAGTCCGAGTATCAACATCTAAAGTTTTTGTGCGTATGTCAAGAGCTTGTTTCTCTTCTCCCACAACTTGAATACTGGTATTGCCTAAATCTTGGTTGCTTGTTATTTCTCTCACAGCACCAACTGTAATAGCTTTATTGCAATTATTGGGTATAGTGCAATCTAATTCTAGTTGTAACCTAGTACCGCCAACAAAGTCTAAACTTGGACGTAAAGGCGCACTAATATCTGGCCTAGTCCAAGAAATAACCATAGCAATTAAGCCACTAAGTATGATCGACCCTGAAATTGTCCACCAAAGCGATCGCTGTTTAATAACACTTATTTTCATTTTTATTGAACCAATGATATTTGAGGTATTAGCTTTTAAGTTGTGAGATTATTTCAATTCTGGACAGAATAATTCTGGTTTGCGGAATTGGGAAAATCCAATTGTCCAAAACATTAAAGTTCGACTACAAGTAAGGGCGGTAAACATACTAATTGCTACACCAATTCCCAAGGTTAGGGCAAAACCTTTTACCAAACCAGTTCCTAACCAGAATAGTGCTACACAAGCAATCAAAGTTGTGACATTACCATCTAAAATACTAGAAAAAGCTCGATAAAAGCCAGACTCTACAGAACGATATAAAGTTTTGCCAGCTCGTAACTCTTCCCTTGTCCGTTCAAAAATTAAAACATTCGCATCTACTGCCATACCAATACTCAGGATAAAACCAGCAATTCCTGGCAATGTTAAAGTAACGCCCAAGATGGAAAAACTAGCAATGGTAAACAGAGCATAAATAACTAAAGCTACGTCAGCAATTATGCCAGGCAACCTATAGTAAAAGACCATAAATACTAACACTAGAATTAAGCCACCAATTCCAGCATAGACACTACGCTCAATACTATCCCTACCTAAAGTTGCCCCAACGGTTCGATTTTCAACTATTTCTACAGATACAGGTAGAGCGCCACCCCGCAGTTGTACAGCTAGGTCATTTGCTTGTTGAGCGGTAAATCTACCTTGAATGACTGCATTACCACCAGTAATACCTGTTTCCGCAAATTCAACACTAACTGTAGGGGCACTTAATAATTTATCATCTAGGAAAATACCTATACTACGTCCAGTTCCTGCTAAATTTTTGGTTAGTTCAGCAAACTTCTGTCCTCCTTCAGAAGTGAAGCGCAAAGCCACATTCCAGTTATTAGAGCCAGGAGCTTCTGGTTCCGCTAAAGCATCTCTCAGATCTTGGCCTTTAATAGTTGGTTCTTTGAATAGTCCAGCGATCGCCTCATTAGTTTTTTGGAGAGAATCCAAATTTTTATCTATAGCTTCTTGGTTTTCACTATTTCTGAGTAATTCTTGCTCTACTAATAGTTGTCTTTGTACTTGATATTCAATTGCTAACTGTTGTTCAGTCCCTTGTAACTGTTCTCGGAAGTCAAGTTGAGCTGTCCCTCCTAAAACCCGTTCTGCTTGTTCCGGATCATTTACTCCTGGTAGTTGGACTAAAATTTGGTCTTGTCCTAAAGATTGGACTACTGATTCTGATACACCTAAAGCATTGACCCTATTTTCTACTATTTTTAGGACTCCTTCCATTACACGTTCATCAATGGTAGGAATTTCCTCAGAAGTTTGTAATTGAATAGTTAGTTGTGACCCACCTCTGAGGTCTAATCCTAAACGAATCGGAATTTGACTCAATACTGTAATTGATGCGATAACTAGAACTAAGATTAAGGCTATATAAGAGTTTTGTTTGCGCATGATTTAACTAGCTGAAAGCAGCATTTAGAGTATTATTATAGATAATTAATATTTTGTTTTTTTGTTATACCATTTTCCCATCAAGTTGCACTTAATGAAAGATAATATTTCTCAGTACAATTCAGGTCTAGGTAATAATTTTTCAGTGCATTTTTACATAGCAATGGTATTAGCAATTTTATTTTTTTTGATGTTTTTTAGATGATTTATAATGTAAATATCGAGGCATGAGAAAATGTTTATAAATTCAAGATATCTAAACTATTTCTCTATTTTGATGGTTATGCTAGGAAATAAATATTTCCTGAATCTTACTTTTGAATTTAAACATAGCGGTAAGTATTCAACTATAAGCTTCAGCTATGAGTGATTAATCCATTGTCTTGTCAGGAGGAATTAATCTCTAAGGAGAATTAAAATTTATGTCTGCGTAGCATGACTCAGCAAATAAAAAGGTAATCAGCTAACTTTAGTAAGTTATTAAGTTCAAAAGCTAAATTGTTATATATAGCATTTCTTAAGTTACTGATATACAGTTGTTTTCCTTATTTTCTATTGCTATCGAACGCGAATTACTACTCCCTACTCTCTAAAACCAACAAATTTTGTACCTCACCAGTATGGAAATTGCTAGAATCTAGAATTAAGAATTATAGTTTTTTCATGATAATTGTACAAATTAAGCAATCTAGAAAGCCGTTTAATAATAGAAAAATAAAAAACGGAGCCTAATAGGTAATTGCTATATGGCAATCATGTTTCATTTCTCATATTTTATGGTAATTAGGAGTCAGGAGTCAGAATATAAAAGGATGTTGATTTATCTTAAATTTTCTTAAAAATATCATAAATCATTCCTGATTGGTATATTTCTATAAACAAATACTCCTTAGAACTGATTTATCAAGTAAATATTAAGAAGTTAAATTTCTTGCTATACATTAGATTTGGGCAGTTATTTTCTAGTAAGCCACAAATTTATTAAAGCTAAATTATCTAAGACTTTTAACTAAGTTAATACAGCCTATTTTAGGTTTATGAGGTACAACAAAAAAAGTTTGTCAAGCAAATTTTCAATGCTGGGGATTCATCAAATTAAGGACTGTACCTCATTTACTTGCTATATGCTGTAAATGCTCTCTTAAGGAAAGTCTATACCCACAAAGATTTGCAACTCATTTAGAGTAATTAATTAGTAAAAAATAGCACTAAACTGGCAAGCATTCAGTTGGGTATTTTATTATAAGGAAGTAAGAAGCAGAAAAGAAGAAGTAAGAGTTAATTTCAGGCAAAAAAGTTAATCGGCTTTCTTCCTCATTTCTCTCTTCCTTCTTCCTTCGATTTAAACTTTCATCGCCACCATTTTTTGCACAGCTTCAACAATTTGTTCTGGTTGTACAATTGTTAATCTTTCAAGTGTACCATTATAAGGTGTAGGAATATCTTGAGAAGACAATCGCAGAACAGGTGCATCTAATTCATCAAATAATCTTTCATTAATTGAGGCAATTAACTCAGCAGCAATGCCACCTGTTTTCATGCACTCTTCAACAATAATCACTCTGTGAGTTTTCCTAATAGAACTACCAATAGTTTCAAAATCTAGGGGTTTGAGAGATATTAGGTCTATTACCTCTGGGTCATAACCCTGTTTTTCCAAAGTTTGTATTGCTTGGGTAACGTGGTGACGCATTCGGGAATAGGTCAAGATAGTAACATCTTTTCCACTCCGTACCACTTCTGCTTTATCTAGAGGTAACAAATACTCTTCTTCTGGTAAGTCCTCTTTGAGATTATAGAGAAGAACATGCTCAAAAAATAAAACCGGATTTTCATCACGGATAGCTGCCTTAAGCAAACCTTTGGCGTTGTATGGAGTTGAACAAGCTACTATTTTCAGCCCAGGAACAGCTTGAAAATACGCTTCTAATCTTTGGGAATGCTCTGCACCCAACTGGCGACCTACACCACCAGGGCCACGAATCACTAATGGGATTTTGAAATTGCCACCAGATGTATAGCGTAACATTCCAGCATTATTAGCAATTTGGTTAAATGCCAATAATAAAAACCCCATATTCATTCCTTCAATAATAGGCCGTAATCCAGTCAAAGCTGAACCTATAGCCATTCCTGTAAAGCTATTTTCTGCAATGGGAGTATCAAGGACACGCAGTTCCCCATATTTTTGATAAAGGTCTTTGGTAACTTTGTAGGAGCCTCCATAATGACCCACATCCTCACCAAGAACATATACAGTTGGGTCGTTGGCCATTTCTTCATCAATGGCTGCACGGAGAGCGTTAAATAATAAAGTTTGTGCCATTTAACAGATTGTTTATATGAGTTAGGTGGCAGTTCCCAAACTGACCTGAGAGTCAGATTTAGGCTTCTCAGTGACTCCACCTATTGGTTCGGACATATCCTGAGCTTTGTTTTAATTCCCCATGCTGCCCCACAGGAGAAACAAAAATGACAATGTTTGTTCTGCTTTTATGCTGGTAGGGTTTTACTCCCCTACAGCAAGAAAGAATATCAGTCTTTGCTAGTTTTTTTGAGTTTTGGGTCGTTGAGTTGGTAGAAAAATTGATCGTCAATCAATACTTACCTAGAAATAGGGGCGCCCTCAAGAAGTTGACCTTTAACGGAAGTTCCAGCCACCTTTTTACAAGGTATATCAGGTTGGCAACGTACAGCTTTCCAGGCATAGTAGTGGAGATATAGATGACCAACCACCAATGCACATCACGTTTTCAGATCATCAAAGTTTTAGCTGATAGCTAGTTAAATGTTAATATTAACCTTTTCCAGGGTTATCTAAGCAGCTTTTTCACTAATTGTACTTTACTTCTTTTCTATTTAGTACTGCCTAAATATCATAAAAATAAACATTTGTCAAGCTAAAATCTAATTACTATAGAATAAAATATAAATTATATTGTTAACTAAATTTATCTGGTAGTAGTTTGGTAACCAAACCACTAAAGTGTAAACAATTTAACTTGATATTTTAACCAGTATTTTTAGCAAAGAATTAACTTGTTTGGTGGTTCTAAACAACAAATTTTTATTGAATAATTTATAAATTGAATTTATTTCTGTACCAAAATAACAAAGAGGTTAGCAGTGGAAATTTCTCTTGATAATTTGTGGAACCAAGTCTTAGAAAGGCTGCAATTACAGTTAAGCAGACCGACTTTTGAAACTTGGATTAAAACAGCCAATGCTGAACAATTAGAAAATAATTGTTTAGTAATTCGTACCCCTAACCCTTTTGCTCGAAATTGGTTACAGAAATACTATATAAAAACCATTGCTGGTGTCGTACATGATATTCTCGGTTACCCAGTAGAAATTTACTTAACTACTTCTATAGATGAAGATGGTGGAAAAGACGATTCTGGACTTATATGGCCTGAGCATAAAGGTGCTGCTGATATTCTAGAAAATTTATCTATTCAAAAGCCTAAACCAGCAAATCTTAATCTAAAATATATGTTTTCTCGATTTGTTGTAGGTCCGAATAATCGTATGGCTCATGCAGCTTCTTTAGCGGTGGCAGAGTCTCCAGGGCGAGAGTTTAATCCTTTATTTTTATGTGGTGGGGTGGGTTTAGGTAAAACTCATTTAATGCAGGCTATTGGTCATTATCGTTTAGATATTTTTCCTGATTCTCAAATATTTTATGTTTCTACAGAAAAATTTACTAATGATTTGATTGCTGCTATTCGTAAAGATAGTCTACAAAGTTTTAGAGACCATTATCGAGCAGCGGATGTTTTATTAGTAGATGATATTCAATTTATTGAAGGTAAGGAATATACTCAGGAGGAATTTTTTCATACTTTTAATACTTTGCATGAAGCTGGCAAACAAGTAGTATTAGCTTCTGATAGACCTCCAAATCAAATTCCTAGTTTACAAGAGCGTCTTTGTTCTCGGTTTTCTATGGGATTAATTGCAGATATTCAAGCTCCTGATTTGGAAACTAGGATGGCAATTTTACTGAAAAAATCTGAGTATGAAAATATGCTTTTGCCTAGGGATGTAATTGAGTATATTGCCACTAGATATCCGACAAATATTCGGGAGTTGGAGGGTGCTTTGACTAGGGTTGTTACTTATATTTCTATTTCTGGTTTGCCAATGACTGTGGATAATATTGCACCGATTTTAAATCCACAAACGGAAAAATTGGAGGCATCACCAGAGGCAGTTATTAAGGTTGTTTCCGACAATTTTAATGTATCTATAGAGGATTTGAAAGGTAGTTCTAGAAAACGAGAAATTAGTTTGGCAAGACAAGTTGGGATGTATTTAATGCGACAACATACTGATTTGAGTTTGCCAAAAATTGGAGAGGTTTTTGGCGGAAAAGACCACACTACTGTTTTGTATAGTTGTGACAAAATTACTCAGTTACAAGGTAGTGACTTAAATTTAGCTCAAACAATTCGACAGTTGAGTGATAGGATTAATTTTTCTAGTCGTGATTAGTGATAGCAATCCTATTTTATTTGTGGATAAAAATCTTACTGCTTTTAGGAAACAGGCAACAGGCAATAGGTAAGAGTTTCAGTTTTTTTATTGGCACTTTTCCCACTCACCAAAAGTTGGTGATGAGAAGATTAGAGGGATAGAAAACAAAAGTTGGACTTTCTTGATCTTAATCTATTCAGTTTTAATTTTCAAAAATTTTTTTGCCTATAGAAAATTTGAGTTACTGATAATTGATAACTGAAGTGACCCAAAAATAGATTTTTCCACAGGTTTTCCACAGGCTATTTATTTGTGAAATCATTGATACAGTAAAGATTTTTTATAGTTTTCCACATTTTCCACAGATATTAACTTGAGATTTTATTACTAATATTTTTCGTTTCATGTAAGAGGTCTAGATTACTAAAGTTAAGAATGTTAGGATTTCAGTTCGAGGTGAGTTTTGTTTAAAAAAACTTCCGGTTCCTTATATAAATAACTAAGACTCTAATGAAATTAACTTGTACTCAGAGTGACTTAAGTAGTAACCTTTCTCTAGTTAGTCGTGCAGTTCCCTCTAGACCTAATCATCCAGTATTAGCAAATGTTTTATTAACAGCAGATTTAGAAAATCAACGTTTAGAGTTAACAGGTTTTGACTTAAGTTTAGGTATTCGTTCCAGTTTTCCAGCAGTTGTAGAAACGGGTGGAAGTTTAACTTTACCTGCCAAATTATTTAACGATATTGTCTCTAGATTACCAGACGGTAATATTACTATTGATGATGATGAAGGGGAAGCGTTGGCGGAGCCTAGCGGTAGCTACATCGCTACTCTTACTTCTACATCTGGACGTTATCAAGTCAGAGGTATGGGAGGGGAGGAATATCCAGAGTTACCCAGTGTGGAAGATGGGGAAGTTGTAAATTTACCCCCGGAAGCTTTGATTAATGGTTTGAAAGGAACTCTATTTGCCACAAGTCCAGATGAAACTAAACAAGTATTGACGGGAGTCAACTTAAAAGTACAACCAGATGGTTTGGTTTTTGCTGCGACGGATGGTCATCGCTTGGCAATAGTAGAGACTGAAAGTGTAACACCAGAGGGTGAGGAAGAAACAGAAGAGGTTGGAGAAATTGCAGAGTTTGAAGCGACAATTCCAGCAAAAGCTTTAAGGGAAATTGAACGGATGATTGGGATGGGTAAATCTGATTCTTCTGTGGCGTTGAAATTTGATGAAAGTCAGGTAATTTTTGAGTTAGGAGAGCAACGTTTAACGAGTAGAAAATTGGAGGGTCAATATCCAGCTTACCAACAATTATTGCCTAGTAAGTTTACTAATCAAATTAATGTAGATAGAAAACAATTTTTAGGAGCGGTGGAAAGAATTGCTGTTTTAGCTGACCAGAAAAATAATATTTTGAAGTGTACGATTGATAATGTTAATCAGGAAATTTCTTTATCTGTAGATGCTCAAGATGTAGGTAGTGGTAGAGAATCTATGGCTGCACAAATTTCCAGTGATGAGCCAGAAGAAATTGCTTTTAATGTTAAGTATTTGATTGAAGGTTTGAAGGCTATTCCTTCAGCTTCGGAGATTTCTATTCAGTTAAATACGGCTACAACTCCAGTGGTTTTAAATCCTTTGGGTGGGTTGAAAATGACTTATTTAATTATGCCTGTTCAGTTGAGAGGTTAGAGGATAAGTTTTAATCATAGATTTTTTGGTAGGTTTAAGCATTTTATATGTTTTAACCTGCTGAATTTTAGTGTAATGCTAAATAGCTAAATGCTTAAATCATAGTTTGATTTGATTTGTGTAAAATGTCTGAAAATTCAAGAATTAATAGGAAATATTTCTCATCTTTTATAGCACTGCGTATTTAGGATACCGAAATTTAATTCCGTTTGTAGAGCATTTGCGCACCTAAAACTCACTCAAGAATTACTTTTGACTTGCCCGTAGTGCTATATTTCTGGATTTTTACAACTTAATTAAGATTATCGTATATAAAATAGTGATTAATTAATAAACAATTAGATATGGTGAATGAATTAAGGGAAGGTGATAATCTCGCTCGTGTTAACTATGACAGTTTATTTGAACATATTTTGCAGAAATTACCGTAAAAAAATCTGTTTAAAATATCGAGCGATCGTCAAATTTTACAGATAAATATTGATGAGATAGCTGCTTCTGTTACCAAGACAAAAGTTGAAAATCCGATTAGTGATACTAGGTTTGTTCGTTCTGCAACAATCAATTTTGCTAATGAAAAAGAGTTTGGAGAAAAAATTGAAAAAATCAAAGATTGTCTACAAGAAAATCTCAATTCAGCTTTACAAGAAAAAAATTTGGTTGATTTTATAGAAGGTTTAACGACGAATTTAGAATCTTTTCAGGGAGAAGCAAAGAAGTTAGGTTTATCTTATCCTTTTAACAAGCCATATACAGGATTACAAACACAAGAGTTAATTTTAGACTCTGATAAAAATGACAGTGATTCTCTACTGAAGTTTGCGAAACTAACAATTATAGTGGAGAATACTCAACAATTTTTATCTGAGTTAAGACAAGGAATTGAAAATCACATAGATGACGTCTGTGAAGAAACTGATAATCAAGATGCTTATGAGATTTTAGAAAGTGATATTAAGAAAGAATCATCAGATTTTAATTTATTGCAAAAACTGGCGGATAGAGAAACTCTAGGAAAATTGAAAAGAGAAGCAATTATTATCTATTTAGAACATATTGAACAAAATATTGACAGTAAAGAGCGAAATACTAAGGGTTTTATTTATCTACAGGATTTAATTCGGCGACTCAAATTAATGGAAGAATATTTAGATGAACAAACTGATGATTTTGAGGTTTATTATGCTGGAGTAACTGTTAACTATAAAGATGTTTTTGCTCGTGGGGAAGCTTTTGATGCTCTGACAATTATTCCTACTATTGAAGGAAATTTACGGGAAAGTAGAGATAGAGAAACAGGAAAAGTTCAGTTTACATTGGGTTTAAAATTAAAGTTGAATGGCAAGGTACAAACAGATAGGGGTCAAACTTCTTTTCAGTATAATTTAGATATTATTAATCCAGAGGATTCGGAGCATAAAGCAAAACTTGATGATCCGGATACTCAAAGTCGAGAAAGTTTTGCTAGGAAGGTATTGATTAGGGTTTTTTTGTACTATTTTATATTCGCCTGTGATGATTCTAGTGCAGAAGATTATAATCTTGATGACGAACTTAATTATGACCCTATATCTAAGTTTGAGCCAGTATTAATTCAGTTGAAAGGCAATGATGATAATCAAAAAAAGGGAATTTTTAGAGGTATACTCAGAGGTTTGAATGAACGTGGTGTTCAAGAAAAAGTTGAGAGTCTACGGATACTTTTGAAAAATTTTATAGGCAAAAAGGGAAGGTTACCAGTATGTAATGAAGATCGTGTAATAAGTATTAGTAGAGAAATTTTAAACAGAGATTCAGAGAGTCTTTCTACAGGAGATTTTTTTCAGGAAGATTTGAGAGAAGGAAAGACAGTTTTGAAATATATTTCTATTGATAAGACTTGTGTGAGTGAGAATGCTCTATGTCAACTACCAGTGAATATCAAGATAGAAGATATTCGATATTTTCAAGGAGAAAGTACGCCAGAAAAATTTCAACTAAAATATGACATTGAAGGGATTAAAGCATTGCCTGTGTTTTGGATGCCTAATACTAATCCTTGTTTAGGTTACTATCAAAAATATTTCGAGAAAAAATACAAACACATATTACTTTATTATGATAATCAACGCTTAAACCAAGACACAGAAAATCAAGAAAATTTCAACTCTGAACAAAAATTTGTTTATCGTTTCACTTGGATATTATTGTCTTACCTTTGCTTATATATTATTTTAGAGGAATGCAAAGAAGAGACGAAAAAATCATTATTTATGCCAATGGTAAGGCTACATCAGGGAATATCATAAAATCCATTTCATTCTGAAAAATTTCTAGCCAATCTTTCCAAGTTATTGTGTCATATATTCAGTCAAAAATATCGCTGTAATTCTCAAGGTTTCCCAGTGCATAAGCCACCTAGTTCTTTCAATATAGCATTTCCCAAGCTAGTGAGGTACAATTAGGTAGGCGATCGCTAATCAAA
>NZ_JBNHER010000027.1:0-10842 GCF_050015975.1 Dapis purpurea BLCC-M126
ATCTATCATTTCCCCCTTTTTTTCAATATTTCCTCCTTCTTCCTTCTTGCTTCTTCCTTGTTCCTTACTTCTACCATTTGTAGCAAACATTTATCAAATTGGTATTAGTTGATTGTATTTTTAGTTTGACGCTTCACCAACACAATGTCTTGGGTATCTTGAAGATACCAGTTAACATTTGATTGAGATGGAGTACCTTCTAGTAATAACAAACGGAACGGATCTAAACAAACCTGCCAAGGAAAAGAACGATTTTTAATTTGATGCCATTTTTCCTTAAATACTTCTGCGTGTAAATCATAGTCAAAAGCATTTCTTGCAGGTCGATATAATTTCAAATATAAAGTCATCCGATGTTGAGTTTCGCTGGTTGCTGCTAACCAACAGGGGAAAGTATTGGGTTGGTTAGGATTATCAGTAAAAGTAATCTGGTGAGCGCGAATACCAACGTGAGAAAAACGTTCTGGAATGGGTTCAAGAATATCAAGACTGCATCCCCAGTCAACAGCTTCTATTTTACGATCATCTATAATTACTACTTGAGAAAAGTTCTTACAACCAGTTAACTGAGCAACTCTCACACTGGTAGTATACTCAAAAATGTCATGTTTGACACCATGACTAAGAATGATTCCGTCATCAACAACTAAGAGATTTTGGCAAATGCGGTAAGCTTCCTCTAGGTTGTGAGTCACCAATAATGTTACACCCTTATAATTTTCTAGGGTGGCAATAACTAATGTTTCAATCTGATGTCGCAGGTGGGTATCTAATGCGGAAAAGGCTTCATCTAATAATAAAGCATCTGGTTGACTTGCTAATGCTCTCGCTAAAGCTACCCGTTGTTGCTGACCTCCAGAAAGTTCGCCTGGATATCGTTTGCCATATCCTGGTAACTGCACTGCCAACAGATGAGCTTCTACTTGTTGTTTAATTTCTTTGGATGAGAGACCTTTGGGCAAACCAAAAGCAATATTTTCAGCGACTGTCATGTGGGGGAACAGAGCGTAGTTTTGAAATAGATAACCAACATGGCGATCGCGACTGGGCAAATCAATTTTCTGTTCTGCATCGAATAATACTCGCCCATTTAAAACGATGCGTCCATGAGTGGGAGTTTCTAAACCAGCAATGCAACGGAGAATCATACTTTTGCCAGCACCAGAACCTCCTAATAATCCTAATGGTTTGTCATTAGCGCTGAAAGCAACATCTAACATAAATCCTGGGAGTTGCTTCTGAATATCTACAAATAAACTTTGTGACTGGGTGCGGGAGTTTAGTGTAAAAGGTGTTGTTTGAACTTTAGGTACGGAGCGTACATCTATAATTTGCTTTTCTGTTTTTGTTGCTCTGCGTTTCTTAATTTGAGATTCTGACCAGAAGTTTACACCAGTTATCACTCCAAGAGATATGGCTAAAATTACTAACACCCAAGCAAATGCTTCTTTCATATTCCCACCTTCAGAAGCAAAGAAAATGGCAATGGGAATAGTCTCAGTTTTCCCAGGAATGCTACCTGCCAACATTAAAGTTGCACCAAATTCACCCAGCGATCGGGCAAAAGCTAATAATGTTCCAGCAATTATTCCCGGTTTTGCCAAGGGTAAGAGAATTCGCCAAAATACTCTCCATTCTGAAGCCCCTAAAGTTCTAGCACAGGCAAGCAAACTCGTATCAATTTGATTAAAAGCTGCGAGTGATGTTTTGTACATTAGGGGGAATGAAACAACCGTAGCTGCAATTACAGTGGCAGGCCAAGTAAAAATTAATGTTATCCCCATTGACGAGAGTAGATGACCGAGGGGACCGTTTCTACCTAATAATAATAGTAATAGAAAACCTGTGACAGTTGGGGGCAATACCAGAGGGGATGTTAAGAGGGCATCAATTAATCCTTTATTTTTACCACGATATCCCAGCATCCAACGTGCTGTAGCGATGCCGAGAAAAAAGGTAATAACTGTAGTGACTGTTGCAGTTTTGAGGGAAATCCAAGCAGGAGATATGTCTAAGTTCATTATTAATAGTAAGGGAAATAAGTTTAGGTTTGTGGGGGAGATTTTAGCTAATAAAGTTTTCAATAGTTATTAATTTACCTATAGCTAATTTTTGTAGTAGTTTTCTGTTCATTAAGAACTATCCCTGGTCATAAAATCGGTAGGGTTGTTTAATTCTCACAAGAGAAAATTATTACAGGTGAGGGGAAAGTTGATAAAATGTAACTCTTGTGTTATAATTTTTTAACTAATCATCAAAAAAAAGGAACGCACTTTTATTATTGTAACATTTTAGGTGTGTCAGAACAGTATTTTAAGTTATTATATCATGTTCGGGTAATCACTTATAATAAAGTTTTTGTTTGTAGTAGGGCTTCAGCTCTAACTGTAGATGGGGCTGAAGCCCTACTACAAGCTTTAATTACAATAACTATTTAACCGAACATGATATTAATCAACACTTGAGAGTAATCAGAGAGCGATACTGCTGACGCAACGCTCCGCGAACGCATAACCCTACTTTCGCGCACGAAGTTTGAAAGATGTTCTATCATACAAGGACGTGTAATATAAACCAGCAGTGCGAAACTTTGATTTTTCTTGTCTCAAATATCATCTAAAGAAAGTGGTTACCCCAAGCTTGACTATTGGGCAGTTTTGCGCAAGTTTCGCACGTCTATTCTCAGCCAACAACGATGGCTCACCAGGATGAAACCGAATCGCCGCTATGGATTCGCCTGAATGGGCAGTCGTCGTGATTTTACCACTCGTTTGCTGTTTGCTATTGATGTGAGTGGCTCCATGGGAATGGAGGAGTTGCAGCAGGAGTTTTCGGTGGTGAATCGCTTTTTTAATTATGGCGTGCAGGCAATAGATGTGATTCAATTTGATGCTGAGATTACAACTGAGGTGATGACGTTCCGTCGCGCCCAGAGGGAAGTTCATTTAACGGGAAGAGGTAGAACTAATTTTGACCCGGTTGTGGCGTATCTGGAGGAACATCGGGATTATGATTGTCTGATTATTTACACCGATGCTTATGCTCCTTGCCCCGTGCCGCCCCAGAATCGGCGGACTCGTATTATGTGGTTGTTTGTGAGCGAGGCGCATTACCGGAGTTGTTATCACAAGCTACAACATTTGGGGCAAGGGGCTTATCTGAAAGCTAATGCTACACAATGAGAGCCTGCAACTGTTTGACAACACTTTTCAGCGTAGTGGGTTGAGGAATCGATTCTCCTTCAACCTCCCACGCTTCCAAATACATATCAATAACTTCTTCCCCATTCTGAATCGCTTCCCCGCGAGTTTTCCCATGAGTGCAAGGCATGACAACGCGATCAGAAAACTCTGGAATCGTCACTAAAAAAAGCCGATCCTCTTCAGACCATTGAACGAGTATACTATATTGACTAATATTGTTTTTCATCCTGTTGTGTTCAGAATCGGGTCTTTTGGCTACCCCTGAGTCGGGGTCATATCTTTCATCCAAATATATGAAATTGTCTAAAAAATCATATGAAGTTTATATGAAGTTGTCTAAAAAATCATATGAAGTTCATATGAACTTTTGGGGTTGTATTTTTCTTTTGGTGCAAGTATCTTGGTAATAACTTAGAGAACAATACTAAAAAAAAGTATATTCTTTTTTCTCTGGGTTCACGTTTACTGAAGCAGTTTACAAAGGAGCTACTCAATAAGCAGATTATCCAGTATTTACACAATCGCACGCAGAAATTCGGTGTAGGATCACAAGTGCTAGACCATAAGTTGCTTGAGGGAGTTATCCTGCATATGCTCTCTAAACGTCTAATCAAATTAGACCTATAAAATAAGTCAAAGAAGTCAGAAATTATTCTGGGAAATCGTCTTATTTACGCAACCAGTTTATAGGGGAGCTACTCAATAAGCAGATGATCCAGTATTTACACAATCACACGCAGAAATTCAGTGTAGGACCACAAGTGCTAGACCATAAGTTGCTTGAGGGAGTTATCCTAGACATGCTGTCTTAACGTCTCATCAAAGAGGAATAATTCAATATCATTATGAATAAATAGAAAACGGCAATGAAAGTCTACGTTATTAATACTGGTGGAACAATTAGTTGCACGGGAGACCCATTAGTTCCCATGTCGGCGCAGAACTTTGCGACGGCTTGCGGACGTCTCCTCAATCCCATTTTTGAGGGACAATTTCCCAAGCTGGAAATTATCTATGTCACCGATCTGACATTCCATTCCAGTACCGGAACCCTTGACAGTACCAACCTACAACCCACTGATTGGTGCTTGATGGCGGAATATATTCTCAACCACTACGCTGATTGCGACGGTTGGGTGATCCTACATGGCACGGATACAATGGGCTTCACCGGAACGGGTCTGCCGTTTCTGCTGTCTGCGTTTTCTAGCGAAGGTTACTCTACTGCTACTTTGAGCAAACCGGTGATTATTACTGGTTCGCAAGTGCCAATGTTCGAGAGGGAAGCGGACACCCCCGACCAGTTAACGCTCAGATATAATACCGATGCCTACCAGAACTTTTGTGGTGCGATGGCCGCTGCTCAGAGTGGCATTCCAGAAGTTTGCATCTATTTTGATAGCTACCTTTATCGTGGCAACCGCAGCGTAAAAACAAACGCCAGCGAGTTTAAAGCGTTCTCTTCTCCCAACTATCCGGCGCTGGGTGAATACGGCATTGATTTTAACGTGTATTTTGAACGGGTGCTCCCGCTACCTGCGAGCGACGATGTCAGCCTCGACACCTTAAGTGTTCGACTCAAGGTGATCGAGCAACTCAGATCTATTAAGGAAAAGATCAACAGTTTTCCAGTAATGCAATTCAATGCTTTTCCAGCATGGTATGTTTCTGGCAACTCAGACAATCCTTCTTCTGCGCTGATTGCTTCGCTGATTAACGCCTGCACTCCTTACATTAAAGGGCTTATCCTTGAGTCTTATGGCGAAGGCAACTTTCCTTCCGGCGATCCGGACGACCCACAGAATGGGGCAGTTTATCAGGCACTCCAAGATGCGAATACTAGCGGAATTGTCATTGTAGACTGCACGCAAGTCATACAAGGTGTTGTCAATGACAGCGCCTATGGTGCAGGGGCGTGGTTGCCTGAAGTTGGTGCCTTGAATCCTAACGATATGACACCGATGGCAGCCCTCGCTAAACTCACGATCTTGCTCGCTAGTGCCGAACATAATAGTTGGAGTCCAGATGTAGTAAAGCATCTGTTACAACTCAATCTGCTGGGTGAAATGCTTAACACGAGCAGGTTGGACAGCCGGACTAATTCTACATTGCTCCCCGGAGAAAAGCTCGTGACGCTGGACGGTAGCGCGTCTTTAACAAACGATCCAGTCGATGGCCCTGTTCTGAAAGATATTGCTAACAAAACCGTACTGTGGTGTGCGTTAACCAATCCATCGCCCGACCAGATGCCAGGACGCCTGATTATGCAAAATAACGGCAATCTTGTCTTCTACAGTCGCGACAATGCGCCGATTTGGTCAACCGATACTGGTGGGTCTGACCGGGCTTTTTCGATGCTCGTTCTGGACGGATCGAACAAGTCGGCGACGTTAACCGTCTATGACTATTCCAATGAAAAAAACACCAGCATTCTATATCCTTCTTGCTAAAGCAGAAGGATGCGCTGGAAGTTTTCATTGATGACAACACTTAGATTTTGAGACAAACCCATACCAAGGAATCAACATGACTACACTACAAAGACAGTTCAAACTCAGAGGAAGAATCGCTCTGGAAGATACGCGCCATCAGATAGTGGAAGCCCTGGGTGCTTCAAATGCTCCGGACAATCACTACATAGCGCCGACAACAGTGAATGTAAACATCGTCTGCCCGGAATCTAAGATAATTGGTGTTCCCCAGTATAGCACAACGGTTTATGGCGGCGTTGGGGATCGCTACGACCCAGCCGGAGATTGCAATGGCAACTTTATGTCCTATAAGTTCCAACCCAATAACAACTGTTATGCCTACGGCACTAATATTGCGACTAACAGTTTTCCACAGCCGGGTCGCAAGAGCGGCTATCTACTCACGCGTGATGATTTTAAAAAGCCTTTTAACGACATTGGAGAGTTAGTCAAATCCTATGCTATCAAAGATGGTCTTGTCTATGTCGGTACCACAATGGATGAAATAATGAAGTACAAATCCGATAACTCCAATGGCGTCCTGGAAGGTCACTTCGTTGGACTGCTTATTTCTCCTGCTAGCAACCTCGATTGGGAGGGGGATTACCATTGGGCGCGGTGCGATAATTCGTCTGATAGTTGTGATTCGTGGTCGCAAAAGGACGGTGGTGACCAAGTGACGAACTTCGATTTCGCTGGCAATCCCATCACCGATCCGGCAACCGCTAACTGGACAGTTAATGAAGGACCTGTTTTCTTAGAAGGAAAGCAGGGTCAGACAACAAAAGACACGGTTTTTGAATATTCCTTATACTGTCGAGGAGCTGATGTGTTAGCAACCAGTGTAAAGCAGGTTGAGATGAAAAAAGAGGACATGGTCGTTGAATATGCTTTCTACTGTTATATGTTTGTTCCAAACAAGGGTGTCGATATTATCTGAATTATCGAACCATGTTCGGTAACACATTAAATATTTGATGTTTGGAGGGTGTTACTAACGAAGCCTACTGGACATTGTGATCGCTAGCCGTAGGTTGGTTTGAGGGACCCAAAATCTAACAATTACAAGCTTTTGCGTTCCTAACTACGCTGCTGCACCGGACGAATTGGCGATCATCGTACCCTTCCCGAAAGACTCACACCCACCGCCGATCAAGCGTTAGCGCTGGGTGTTTTGAAAATACTCTGGGTAAAGTTTGGAGTTGTTATCCCAAGCTACAGCATCTGGGACAATGTCTATCTGAGTTAATTGCCGTGCAACAACGAGGAACTTCCTGTGTATGGGATAGTAACGGATGGAGAGTTATGGCAATTTGGAAAATTAGTATCCGATGAATTTACAAAAAGCAAGTTGAGAATTACTATTACCGATTTAGATAAAATTTTCGGAACGATAAGTTTTTTATTGTCAAGCAAAAGGCAAGCAGATTGAAATTAAATTCGGTTTTTTCTTGCCTTCAACACCAAAGTTTAATAGCACCCCATGTCCTTTATTAAACAGGACTTACGCACGAGGCAGGAAAAACTAGGATTTGAGATTGCTTCCCTGTCGGTCGCAATGACGAAAATATGTTGTACTGCGTAAGTCCTATTGACAATAAAATAGGGAGTCGCTCTCATCCCCTCTGCAATCAAAAATTTGAAGAGGGGCATTCCTACTCCAATGTTAAATTTGGGTGAAATTGGCTGGATTTTGATCGCGCCGATCGCGCACGGGAATGGGTCTTCCTTGGCGATCGCCAGATAGAGCTGCCGTGGTTTCTAATGCTTCTTTCAGTCGTTTTGCGGCATAGATGGACATATCTCTCGGTACACTAATCCTATCGCGCAGATACCGCAGGGCTGGATCGGAACCAGATGGTGGCGGACATAGTTCTCCTGTCATCATATAAGTCAGAGCGCAACGCAAGGCTTCATCAAAAAGGCGATCATCCGCTGGATTAACGCGAATGATATTCTCACGATGTTTGATCGTCCGGTGCAGAGCTTCTGTTCGAGACGTTTCGGGTTCTGGATACATCACATCTGGTAAGCCGAACCAAGGACCACAATCGACTTGTTTTTGATTAATCTCAGTTTGAGATTCTTTGTTAGGATAACAACCGCCCATTTGCGGTGGTAAATCGTGGGCATGGGTATGAAAATCGCTTTGTGTTCCTCTATAGGTGGATCGGGTTTCCATAGCATCAAACCAATCAGAGAACTTTGGATTTTCTTCCCGCAATGAATAGCCTTTGTAGTAGTAAAGGCTGGCATTCATCCGCTCGACATAAGGAGTAAAAACCAAATCAACTATACCAAATTCTTCCAGAAAATAAGGTCCTGGAGTATTGGCCAGAGCAGCTTCAACTTGAGCCACGATGGAGGTAAATTGCTCTCTACTGCGTTGGTCGTCCCTTTGCGATCGCGTGGGGTAGCACAACCAAGTACACCAGCCACGAAAGAGTAGGCGTTCTAGCTGGCGCAGAGGCAGCGCTTGGCGATCGCCCATTCCCACCTGATTTAATGGGCCAAATGCGTTTTCTAATGCTAATAAGATATCATCACTTTCTGTAATTAACTGACCGTCAAGTTCTAGCGCTGGAAGCATTCCCGATGGCACCTTTTGCTTATACCACTTTTCTTTCGTTCCATAACAAAACATAGTGACTTTCTCGATACGGTAGGGAATCTGCTTTTCCTCTAACCACAGCCACACTTTTTGGCAATAAGGACACCAAGCATGATGATCGCGATAAAGAGTAACTCGCACATCTGATTCGGCTTGTCCAAACAGCCGCAGTCTCGCTTGGGAATTGGTTGGTCCGTTCACCGTATCTCGCTCAAATGTGGCGAGTTGTTGTAGTTTTTCCCAACTCAAGGGCAAAGATTTGGTCGTTATCATAAGTTACTGCTTTATAAAACCGATATAAAACGTCATAAAAGGTGACATTTGAATGTGTACGGACGTTGCATAACAAAAATGCGTTTCATGTCGCACAGCGAAACGTCCCTGCCTGCTTCTAATTAGGCCATCGGAGGTTACTCATCCACAGGCATTTTCATGTCGGCGACAGCCGAAATGGTCAAGCCAACCGAATGTCTCAAATTTATATTAGCATTTAAATCTCTATCTATATGACAAGCCACATTCAGGGCAGTCATAAGTCCTTACATTTAAGGGCATATTTTGAACATGACCACAATTTGAGCAAGTTTTTGATGATGGAAAAAAGCTATCAACTATTACTAACTTAGATATCAGTTATCAGTACCCCTACAATAAGGAGGCTTGAAATACGGAATTCTCTTTTCTCTTGGTCGATTGGATATGGCGATGTTTCCTCGCCATCCCATCCTTCGGAATGCTCGGCATTCATGTCGGCTTTGAGCCGTTAACGAAGTTGTGCGGAACGCTAAACGACCGCTTTTTATCCCCTTAAAAGGGGAGGCTTTAGACCAGGATTTTTCGTTAATGGATGGAGAATTATGGCAATTTGGAAAATTAGTATCCGATGAATTTACAAAAAGCAAGTTGAGAATTACTATTACCGATTTAGATAAAATTTTCGGAACGATTATAAAACCTTCTGATTTTTTTGTTAAGGAATTAAGGCTGCACTGGGAAATATTGTATAATACAAGTCCTAATAAAATCAAAGGCCCTATAAATGTCTAAATCTAGTCAAGTTTTAATTGATGCTTTTCTCACTGAGCGTAATACACCAAATCCTCTCGGTGACCGTAGTCCTACCTGGGGTCGTCATGTAGACGATCTTTCTCTCGTCGATCCTGGAGAAATTGCAGAGAGTGTTGTGGTTATTGAACCCTGGGAGCATGTTGGCGAACGACCGAGTGATAAAGTTGGGGTCATTGCATCAGAGAACGTGGCCTATATTGTCGATCAGATCCTGGGTTTACCCACCCTTATTGTGCCTGCTTGGAAGCAGGGTATTTCTGACCTAAAGCGCTTTGCTGCCCTGGCAAGCGTAGCCAAACTTATAGTATTGGAAGGAGGCGAACCGGATGTGCATGTAAAAGAGACTTTTTCGCAAGCATTTCCTCGTTCAGATGCTACACAACTGATTGTTGAGTTACTGCTAAAACAAGTGCCTTTTATTGGCATTTGTCTGTCTCATCAGCTTACAGCACAAGCCCATGTAGAATTAATCCGTGAATCTGTGCGTCGTCTAGAAAAATCCCAACAATCAGCGTTTGTTGCTGTCAGTCATCGTATTGCCGAGATTGCAAATCGCCTAAAGGTGGAAAAGAGTTACGGTACTGTTGCCCAATCTTGGAACGATGAATCGTTTGCGGTTGCGAAGAATGAAGAAATTAGCCATTCTAATACACGGTTATACCCCTACGGGGATATCGATATTCCTCATGTTCCAACTGAAATCACCGAAGCATATCGTGTAGTAGCAAAACGTTTTGATGCCATCATTGATGTAGCACTCCAGTACGAGAACGATCTGCACATTCAGGCATTTCATGGCAACGAAGTATCAGAAGAATCAATACGCTTCGTATGTTGGGCTTATCAGCAAATTAACCATGCAATAACTGCTTACAGCCTTGAAGCCGCCTCGACACTAGACCTACAAAACCTAATGACTGCACCCATTGGTGTCGAAATTTTAGCTTCAACACATAGCCAAACTGGCGATCCGCTATGTGAGGTTGCAGCAACTGGTATTTATTGGGATAACGGCCGGAAAGCACTAACTACCCAGTTTCACCCAGAACTTGATGAATCTTTAAGAACGGCATCTGAAGGTTGGGCACCTTCCTGGGAAGATATGAAAAATTCTGATGGAATTCGTTTGTTAGCACGTATGCTTCAGTCAGTTCTCTAAAAATGAGTAATATCAAATCCGGTAGTATGGGTATAAAAAAGCGTAGAAACCGGTTTTACTGTTCTGATTATTCAAGTCAGGAAATTTCCTGGATTAACCCGGTTTCTGCATAAGTTCTGATAGTTATTTTGTATGAAGCAGGGAATCAAGCAATATGACAAATATATCCGTTCAAACTGTATGACGATCCAATATTTGGTTGATGAGCGTATCACCTAGTTATATCATGTCCGGTTGAATAGTTATAATTAAAGTTCGTAGTAGGGCTTCAGCCCTACAGCGCTTTTCAGTTGAGTAGACCACAAAACTGTTGTAGGAGTAATGAGTAAG
>NZ_JBNHER010000028.1:0-1451 GCF_050015975.1 Dapis purpurea BLCC-M126
AGGCTTTAAACCACAATTATTTAATTAACAATTAATAATTAATAATTCGGTAAACTTCCAGTGGGCAAGATGGCCGCACTAAAAATTTTATTACAAATGTTTGTACTTTATACACTTGTAATCTAATGTAAGTATTCAAGCAGAGACATTCTGACTCCTGACTCCTGACTCCTGACTCCTGACTCCTGACTTATACATTTTCAGTTATATTGAACTCAAGTTTATTTGTTGAAAAAACAACTCTATCATAATGATTCCAATAAACCTGTTGATTTTGGGTGTAGGTGGTCTTTTTGCGGGTATTCTAGCTGGATTTTTAGGAATTGGTGGTGGTACAGTTATGGTACCGCTGTTAGTAGCTTTAGGATATGAACCTATACAAGCAGTTGCAACTAGCGCTTTAGCTATTGTAATTACAGCGAGTTCGGGTACTCTACAAAATTGGCGTATGGGTTACATTAAACCTAAAAAAGTTATTTTGTTGGCATTGCCAGCATTATTCGCTGCTCAAGTTGGGGTTTATTTGGCGGAACAATTTTCCTCTACTTTATTATTGTTAGGTTTTGGTTTACTAATGTTAATTAATATTTATCTGTTCGAGTTCCGCAAGGGTGTTATAGCTAAACAAAAGGATGCTGAAAATAATGGTGAAAAACGGCAAGGGGCAAATCCTACTATTGCTAGAATTATTACTGGGGGAACTGGAGGATTATTAGCTGGTTTATTTGGGGTTGGTGGTGGGGTAATTATGGTACCTCTACAAATTCTTTTACTGGGCGAACCTATTAAAGTTGCTATTCAAACAAGTCTAGCTGTAATTGTTGTTACTTCTATTTCTGCTAGTTTTGGTCATTATTTGAATGGTAATATTGTATTTTTCGGAGGTTTGATTTTGGGTTTTGGGGGTTTGATCGGCGCTCAAATTAGCACTCGTTTTCTGCCTAAGTTGTCTAGTTCAGTTGTGACTTTTGCTTTTCGGAGTTTGTTGGTAATTTTAGCTATTTACACATTTTGGAAAGCTTGGCAAATATAGACTACTATTATACCGCTTCACTCAAGTCAAAAATTAGGTTTAGTGCGTTTCGCTGCGCGATATGTTTGCGTACCATTCCGCAGGAAAGGAAAACGTGGAGCGTTGCGTCAGCAGTAGCCCAGAACGCTCGCACTACACCCCCTAACTTAGTTGTTAATTACAATTAGTTGATTTAAACGCATTTTTTTAGGTCTGATATAGAATCTGGTTATATAGTATATGTTCATAATTCTATCCACACTTCAATCTCCCCATCTCCCCATCTCCCCATCCCCCCATCTCCCTATCCCCCAACTATATAACAAGTATTCAACCGGATCTTATATGAGCTCCATACCAATTTACTTCGCTCATAAGCCTACAACTTATATCATGTTCGGATGATCACTTATAATAAAGCCAAAATCATTACAGTAGA
>NZ_JBNHER010000029.1:0-1895 GCF_050015975.1 Dapis purpurea BLCC-M126
TGATTAGCGATCGCCTACCTAATTGTACCTCACTAGCTTGGGAAATGCTATATAATTTCAACCAATTATTTTACGGAATAGATCTAGGAGAGATTTTTTAGCTTTTTGAAAAGATGAAAGTAGTGTTGAATAGCTTGATATTATCTTGAAAAATCTCAGGCGATCGCTGATATGTTTGTGTAGCATGACTTAGGAAAACCTTGGTTGAGTAAGATGAAAAACAAATAGTTATTATCAGTTTTATAGTTAGATGATTACTTCTTAAACTCCTAATAATACGTTTTAAAGTGAGGAATTATAGATAAAAAATATAGTGGTTTGTGATTAATTTATATGCAAACTGCTATGTCTATAAGACTATACAGCAAAAGTATCTACAGATAATGAACCTGTTGTGTTACCATTAACAGTTGATAGAGAGAAAACAGTGCCGTTGCTTTGCGAGAATGCGAATCCATCTAATAGATTATTATACAATGTGTGAGCGTAGCCGTGATTACCTACAAAAGTAGAGGCTCCTGGTTGGAGGAGATCGTCCCAGTTAATGTATAAATCTAAGTCAGCTAATGGGTCGTCGTATCCCAATGTACTGCTAGTATGGAAAGCAATAACTCTATCCGCATCGCTTGCATCTAGGCGATCGTCTGTGGAGTTAGGACGAGAGAACCAACCTCCTTCAAATTCGGGACCTGCTGGATCAAGACCAATAAGCAGATCGACATCGCCACTACGTTCACGAAGTTCTTCGCCTGCTTCACCCATCAGATGAGCACCTAAACTATGACCAATAAGGGTGGTAGTACCAGGGTTGATACCTTGATCTAATAAATAGTCTGCTACCTCAACTCCCACATCATCAACTCTGTTGGCAGCAGCAGGATAATAGAAAGTATCAGCGCCGTCTTGCCAATCTACTACCAAAATATTAGCATCATTCCCTTCCAAATCTCGTATATTTTGTGCCATTTCTGACATCCAAGCTTGAGGGGTGAAGTTATTACCTGGGTTTCCACCTGTACTTTGGTAACCATGTACGATTACATAAGTAGGATCGCTTGTGTCTATAGCTCGTGAATTGTTGATTCTGTTGTTATCCCAAGTATTAAAGAATACGTCTACCATATTTTTAGTTTGTTCCCATGTATAAGTTTTTACTGAAAATATTACACTTTGTGTTTAGTTCTATTTTCCATCTATATAATTTAGATACATTAGGACTTAGGCATAAACCGGAAAAATAATAATCAGGGCAATAAACCTGGTTTATTGTTGGGGTGCGTAAGTCCTGATACAATACATTTTTATTTAAGCAAGAGGCAACAAGCAGTACAAAAACTCTACTTTTCAGTAGTATCGCGGAGTTTTTGTAATATCAAATCCGCTTAATTCGGTAGAAAAAAATGTTCCATCTTCAATCATTGTCACATCTTTCTCAATTAGTTCAATGAGATATATCAGATAATAGAATAGATATGTGGTTGACGATCGCCAAATGTTTGAAAAGCTGGTTTATTGGCACGATAACTAGAATCATCAAAAAAAAATCAAGCAAAGATTTTGAGGTTGAATTCTTTGCTTGATAAATTTGCTATGAGAAATATTTATTGTTATTTTTTCTGCTGCTTTTTTCGGGATAAGGTGGCGATCGCGACAGTGCCTACTATTCCTAAGAGCGATGATGGTTCTGGTGTTGATTTAGTGTTAGTGTTAGTGGTAAACAGGTAGGCTGAACCACTTTCTAATCCATTGTCGTTGTCTTTCCATGCACCTATCACGGCTGTATTGTTGCTTAGAGCTACTGAGACTCCGAAGTTATCCTCTGTAGAACCGTCGGGTGCGATAAATTTCTGGAGCAAGCTGCCAGTAGTAGTGTCAAATAAGTAGGCTGAACCACT
>NZ_JBNHER010000030.1:0-10268 GCF_050015975.1 Dapis purpurea BLCC-M126
GGCTTTAAACCACAATTATTTAATTAACAATTAATAATTAATAATTCGGTAAGGAGGAAGGAAGAAGGAAGAAGGAAGAAGCTTTAAGAGAAGGAAAAACCTTAAAGATGGTAGATATTTCCCCAGCTTTTACACAAACTATACCAACGGACATGATATGATAATAGATTTTAAGCTGTACATATTGTTGAGGAAACATTATCCAAAAATATCTACTTTCGGATTTAATCATTCCTGATTGTGCAACGCCAAATTAAATTAAGCATTTGAAGAGCCGAAATGCTTCACACCTCAAGATATACTTGCAAATATGAGTTGTTTGAATTAAGAAAGCAGATTTTTCCTAAAAACCTGCTGTCTGGAATAGTGGCTAATAATTCCCTTGCCTAACTCAAAACTTTTAATAAAACCTCTCCCACTTCTTTACATCCCACCTGTTTCATTCCTTCCGACATAATATCCCCAGTACGATAACCCTGCTCCAATACTTCAAAAACTGCTTTTTCAATTTTGTCTGCTGCGACAGGTTGCTCTAGAGCATAACGTAACATCATTGCCGCACTCAGAACTTGTGCCAGAGGATTAGCCTTATCCTGACCCGCAATATCTGGGGCAGAACCATGAACAGGTTCAAACACTCCTGGTCCAGAAGCACCTAAACTGGCAGAAGGTAACATCCCTATACTCCCTGTCAACATGGCAGCAGCATCAGAGAGAATATCTCCAAATAAATTTCCTGTAACGATGGTATCAAATTGTCTGGGCCAACGAACAAGCTGCATGGCAGCATTATCTACATATAAATGGGATAATTCCACATCTGGATATTCTGCGGCAAGTTGGTTAACGCGATCGCGCCACAACTGAGACACTTCTAAAACATTTGCCTTATCTACTGAACACAACTTACCCCCTCGTTTCTGGGCAGTCTCAAACCCCACCTTAGCAATACGGTCAACCTCTGACTCAGAATAGGCCATTGTATTGACACCCCGTTTTTCTCCAGTCTCCGTCTCAAAAACGCCCTTGGGTGTGCCAAAATAAACCCCACCTGTTAATTCTCGCACTACCATAATGTCCACTCCTTCAACTATGTCTCGTTTTAGGCTAGAAGCATCTATTAATTGGGGCAAAATTTTGGCAGGCCGTAAATTGGCAAATAATCCTAATCCGGCTCTTAGTCCTAATAGTCCGGTTTCTGGCCGTTGATGGCGGGGTAAATTATCCCACTTATAACCACCGATAGCTGCTAATAGTACCGCATCACTATTACGACACATTTCTAGAGTTTGAGTAGGTAAGGGTTCCCCAGTAGCATCAATTGCTACTCCACCAATAGGAGCTTCTTGAAATTCAAGCTGGAAGTTAAATTGGCCACCAACTATTTTCAAGACATCTACCGCCACTGCCATAATTTCAGGGCCAATGCCGTCACCGGGAAGTAGAGTAATGCGGTAGTTCATCATGTTTTATATTTTTGATTTTATATGGGTTAGTTATTGAGCTAAATATTAACTATATAGCAATTTTCATTAGAGATTAAGATACAAAATTTTAGCTTTTAGAAAACGCCGGATTTTAGAACTGGGAACATAGAAGAAGAAAAATCAGTCTTCTTTAGTTATAGAAATTACAATTTCAGTGATTAATTTTTATTCTAATAATTTAGCTTTAATCTATAGGGACTAAATTTAAATCCTATTTGTGTAGTCTTATTCTAGGATTTTCCCACAATTATTAAATCTGTTATTCCCTAAAAATAAATATCATTCTACTCAGACGAGAAACACAAATTGATTTATGAATAGTACAATGTAAATTATATAGTTAAATTCAATTGATTAACAATGAAAAAATCATTATTTTTTTTGAATAAATTTATTACAACTCTGACTCTATGTATGATATTAGTTAGCTGGCTTGGTTTTAATCACATAACTCAAGCTAAAACTGAAGAAAAAGCTGCTGCTTGTGTTGTAGTTGATTTTGATAACAGATTGAGAGTTTCAGGACCTTGTAAGGTTAAATTAACAACAAGTAATTCTGGTGTTGAGTTTGATATTAATTGGGATGGTTCTACTAGAAGTCAGTTTTCTATGAATAAATTTCCTCCTGATGATAGAACTTATAGAGTAGAAATGAGCAATGGAGCCAGAGCTACTATTAAAGTTGAGAAAGAAGGTAAAGTATTTATTTTTAGAACCGATAGGGGGTTTAGAGGTCACATAATATTTCCTTAGGATAGGAATTACACAAAACAAATTGATTAAGTATCAGCAAAATTTATCCTGAATTTAGCTTTTACATGATGTTATTATTGATGACGTAATTTTAACTATAACTGTGTGAATAAAAATGAATATAAGGCTAAAATATGTAACTATCATTCCCCTAATTTTACTCTCTATCTTGGGTGTAAAAATTTCATCTATTCGTACATCTCATGCAGCATATCAGTCACAAATATTAAACCAAATTTTACCTCACCAAACTGATAAATTTTTATTAGCTGCTATTGATAATTGTGAAGTATCAATGCCAGCTTCTGAAACTAATGAACGTCTAGTTTTGAATGTCCGAGAAGTACCAAATGGTGATATTGTTGATACAGTTGATGATGGAGAAACAGTAAAATTAGAAACAGCAGGTGATATTGAAGGTTTGTATTGGGTGAAGATTGTTGATCCAGTTGTAGGATATGTTTGGACAGAATATCTGACAGATTGTAAATAATTTTTTTTCTTCTAAATATATTGATCAATATTAGACTCAGCCAGAGAAATAAAATTTGTTTTTAAGCTGAGTTATTTTTATCGCTGAAATTTTGACATTAATCAAATTCCTACTAAAATTCATGTTTCCACTACCTTGCAATGTTTGATTAAGTAGGACTTGCTGGTTAAATCTAAAAGCATTTATATATTTAAAGTTGTGCAAAAAAAGCTTTCACTTTTTTTTGCTTAAGATTAAAATGTGAGGATTTTGAGCAGATAAAGGCAGAAAAATTGAATCCAAAATTATGGTACTTATTCCTATATAAAATACTCTGGATCAGAATCATATTGCTATATGATTTAGGTTGTGAGATATTGGATACTTTTAAGGAACAGGGAATGAAGAATAGGGAACAGAAAATAATAAAAAAATGTATAAAAATGAATCTGAATAACTGCTATATTTTCTAAGTTTTATGAAACACCTCAATTATCATATATAATTCCTTATTGCTATATCTTTGTGCAGTTACCTAAATAATTTTATACTTTTTAAATTTTCACTTTTAACTTTTGAGTAAATTTATGTCTACATAAGTTTTTTGACAACTAATAACTTATAACTGAAATAACTTCTATTCTAATAACTGCTTGAGTTTTTGTTGATTCCAAAGTAACTGATATAAACCAGGTTTATTTACTAATTCTGCATGGTTTCCTACTTCCACAATTTTCCCTTTATCCATCACAAAAATTCTATCAGCCGTGGCAGCAGCAGACATTTGATGAGAAATAAAAATTACAGTTTTCTTTTGAGTTCCGGTTGATAAATTTTGTAAAATATTCGTTGCTGTCTGATTATCCACACTGGAAAGTGCATCATCTAAAATTAATATTGGCGCATCAACTAATAATGCTCTTGCTAATGCTGTTCTTTGTCTTTGTCCCCCTGATAAAGTAATTCCTCTTTCTCCGACTATCGTTTCATATTTTTGGGGAAAGTTGAGAATTTCTGTGTGAATTTGTGCTTGTTTAGCAGCAAATTCTATTTCTTTTTGTTCTTTTAATGGCTCGCCATAACAAATGTTATTTTTGATAGTTGTACTGAAGAGAAAACTTTCTTGGGGAACGTAGGCGATCGCCCTGCGTAAATCTTCTAATTTTACTTGAGTCACATCATAACCATCTATAAATAGTTGGTCAATATTCATATCTAAAAGCCGAGGTAATGTATTTGCTAAAGTTGATTTTCCTGAACCAATAGGTCCGACAATAGCAATAGTTTCTCCTGGTTTAATCAGAAAATTAATGTTGTCTAAAGCTGGTATTTTACTATCTTGATAAGTGTATGTCAATCCTTGGCTTTTGATCCAACCTTTTACTACTTGTGGAAAACCTAGAGGTAATTCATGGTCTTGAATTTTTGGCTCTACTGTGAGAATAGCTTCTATACGGTCAATACTTACTTCTCCTCTTTGATAAGCAGTAATCGTAAAACCTAATAATGCGGTGGGGAAAACTAAACGCTCAACATAAAGAATTAAAGCTACAAAATTACCAATTGTTAATTCACCAGTTTCCAGATAGGTTGACCCATTAACCAGTAATATTAACAAGCTTAAACTTGCTAAACTAACGAGGATAGGAAAGAGAATATTACGAGTTCTTGCTAAGTCTAAATTAACATCTAAAAGTCGTTGATTATATTCACTAAAAGCTAGTCTTTCATTTTCTTCTTGAGCATATATTTTGATTAGAGAAATACCATTCATATCCTCTTGAATCAAATCACTCATATTAGAAAGTTCTTCTTGAACAGCTAATTGTTGACTTTGCAGTTTCTTACTAAATATTTGTACCAGTATTAGCATGATAGGATAAACAGAAATTGCTAATAGAGTTAACCGCACATTAATAGAAAGCATAACTGGTATGGTTAAACCATAAGCAAAAATTGTATTAAAAATACTCAATACTGCAAAACCTAATAGTCTACGGATATTATCAACGTCACTTGTGGCGCGGTTAATTAAATCTCCAATTGTATTATTACTAAAGTAAGATGGTTCTAATTTTAAAAGTCGATTAAAAATTTTTTGTTTAAGGTCAAATTCTACCTGTCGCCCTACTCCAAATATGAGAATTCGAGATGCTATTCTAATAACCCACATAATGGAGGCAAAAATTACAATTGTCAGCACATAGTATAAGAATTCATTAAATTTGGTTGCTACTTCCAAATCATCTATGGCTTGACTGATTAATTTGGGAATATAGATTCCTAAAGTATTGACTATAAGTAGAGAGAAAATTCCTAATGAAGACTTTCGCCAATGAGGACGTAAGTAGGAAGCTAATTTTTGGAGTCGTAGTTGAGAAGATTGAGCCATAGTAGTAATGTTAGATTTTAGATAATGCTATGATTGTAAATAGTTAAATATACAAGAAATTGATGTTTGATTCAACAAAAAGCTGGTTAGTTGTCTATCAAACTGATCTGTATCAAGAAAATGTATCACTACTAAATAATCTTGTCTGAGATTAAACTCAAAATATTACTACAATGATCTTAATATCTTGACTATAATATTTGCCACAATAGGATTAACAAATATGGGCAAGCAATTTTCTCTTACATTCAATGTAAAAGACGATGATACTGTTGAAGTTGAATCTATGAAAGTTAAACTCGAATCTCCCAAAAAGAGACCACCAAGGACACCTCCAGGACAAGATTTTGCTATTATATTGTCAATTATAATTTTAGGTATTATCTTTATTGTTAATTTTTTAATACCAGCTAGTGTAGAGAGTATAAGTGAAGAAGCACCTGAACCTGAACCTGAACCTAAACCTACTAATTCTCAAAATAATTCAACTGCTAAATCTTATAATAATTATGAGCCAGTAAGAATATATTTTGAAGAATATTGATGTTAGTTGATAGCAAAATTCACTCTCATTATCAAATTAATTATCATACTAAGATAAAAGGCAACATTATTAAAAATATACTGCTAAATTTTCAGGTTTATTTATCCTCATCTACTTACATACTCTCTATTAAAATTCTAATAAATAAAGTTTTACTTAAAATTTTATTTATGCAGAAGGAATAGGTATAGGTATAGGATATTTTTTATTGATAGAGAACAAAGTTTTTATTATCACTAATGAATGAAAGTTGAGCTAATACTATCCAAATATTTTCTCATATAAAAAATGCTTGTTTACTGAGAAATTAAGGTATAAAGCTTATCGATTCATGGAGAAAAAAGAAAAAAAATTCCTTTGAGCAAAATCCTTCTATTACAGAAGAGGTAATTATTAACTGTTAAAGCAGCATTACCTACGAAAAGTTAGTTTAGATAAGGGAATAAAGTCTATGCTATAAAAATGGCTGTTAGCTCCGTATTCAGTAGAAAAACCCTTGGTAGTTAAGGATTGATACCTTTTTGAAGTAAACCCTTCTTCCTGTATATATTTGAGTCGATTTTCTGACTCTATTTTGTCTAATGCCAATTTAATATCAATTCTCAAAAGTGACTGGAGGCTTGGTATGGTGAATCATCAGAAAAGTAAATGTCAGGAGTACCAAAAATCGAAATTTTTGACCTGGTTTAGGAATATATTTTAGAGGCATTATCTCTATAGCTACTTTCGATAATTGGTATAGTATGATAGTTACAGATAAAAATAGATATAGATAAATTCAAAAATTAATAATCCTGTGCAGCCACACATAAAAATATTACCGAATAATTAAGGTCTAAAGCCTCTCTTTATTAAGGAGAAAAAGCGGTCATTAACTAAGTTTCCTACTCTTACAAAGCTGCTCTGAAGTGTCCCATATCCAATTGACCAAGAGAAGAAAAAAAATAATTTTTGTCAATCTTATCCGTTTTAAGGAGAGGTAATTATTAATTATTAATTGTTGGAAAGTATCACCAAAATTACTACACAAATACCTAAGAAAATTGGTAAAAGTTGAAAACTTTTTGCTATCAAATTTTACATTACTGAATTAGGACATAATTTACTTGAGCTTAGAGATATAAAACTTTCAATAAAATGAAAATGCCCCTATCTCAAAAAGTTTTTTTGAGTAGGGCATAAACTAAATTATATGAAAGAAAAAAAATGGTTATTTAGAAACCAGGAGCTAACCAACCTCGTAGGAAGTAGTAAAATAATGCTAAATATTCTTCCCACACTTCAGTAGTTAGTAAAAGTGCTTCTGCATTAGGAAGAAAATCTGCTAGTACAAAACGATAGGAAGAATCTTCGTAAGGATTTACAGTATTAAAGTCTGTGGGAGCAGGAGTAGTCCTCATTCCTAGGTCAGTGAAAGTTAAACTAGCACGACGAATTTGAATAGCAGAAGTAACAAGAATAATAACAGGTTCTAAACCTCTTTCATCTAATATTTCACGAGTTTCAACAGCACTTTCATGTACTGTCGAGCCATTTGGTTCAAGAATAATAGCACCTCTGGGAACACCCAATAAAACTAAAACTCTTCTAATATCTTGAGCTTCAACTGTATTAATATCCGATCCAATTCTTGGACCAGCACTAACAATAACATAAGGAGCTAAACCTTTTTTATATAATTCAGCAGCATAGATAATTCGCTCTGCAGTTTTAGTTAGCTGAACTTGTATTCTATCAGGTATTATTGGTTGAGTTGTTCCTTGACCTAATAATACAATTGCATCTGCTTTTTCATCACAGCAAGCTGAAACAGAAACAACCTCTATTGCATCTTCTTCTGCTTCTTGAGCTGCCCATACAGCAAATACTGGTGCGCTAGTAATTATCAGAACTATCAAAGCTGTAATAATCAGGGTTGGTGCTGGACCTTTTATCCCCCCACCTGATATTAGAGTGGTAGCATAAACTAAAAGTATAATGGAAAAACCAAGTGGTTTAAATGCGAAAGCTAGAAACCTAAAAACAGCAGCACCTACCGGACTATCTGGTGCATAGAAAGCTAGTATCAACAAAATAATTGAAAATACCATCAATAACTTATAAATTAAGTTTCTCTTATCATCACCACAGCTTTTCCAGAGTGATAGAGTAATACAAATTAATAGTATACAAAATACTATTCTGGTTAAGATGATCAGCATAATTTTTTGATTTCTGTCCTGATAAAATTTGGATTATTAGCTTCATCAACTCACTTAATTGATGCAACATTTCCTGTATATAAAAATAAAAGTCAACTTATTTTATCGATACTTCAGTTGATAATTAATTGCTTCTGTTACTGTTTGGATTACTTTAACACGAGCATAACGTTTATTATCACCCGCAATTAAAGTCCAAGGAGCAGTTGGTGTACTTGTACGCTGAATCATTTGATTTACAGCTACTTCATAAACTTGCCACTTTTCTCGATTGCGCCAATCTTCTTCAGTAAGTTTATACTGCTTAAATGGGTCGTTTTGTCTCTCACTGAACCGCCTTAGCTGTTCCTCCTGGCTTAGATGTAACCAAAACTTAACCAAAACATAACCTGAAGTGGTCAATTGTTCCTCAAACTCATTAATTTCCCGATAAGCACACTGCCATTCCAACTCTGTGGCAAATCTTTCCACTCGCTCCACTAATACTCGACCATACCAACTCCGGTCAAAAATACCAATTTTTCCTGCTTCTGGCAACTTTTTCCAAAAACGCCAAAGATAATGATAGGCTTTTTCCTCCTCTGTTGGTGCAGCAAAAGCATTAACCACATAGCTACGAGGGTCCAAATTATCCGTCAAACGCTTAATTGCCCCACCTTTACCAGCAGCATCCCACCCTTCAAATAAGATTAAAACAGGTAGTTGATGTTTGTATATTTCCAATTGCAGTTTACTCAAAAGTTCTTGCTGCTGGTTTAATGACTTTTTGTACTGTTTCGGAGAAAAGCATTGGGTCAAATCTACTTGAGCCAAAAAATCTCGTTCGGTGGGTTTGAGTTGTTCTTGAAGAGGATTATTTGGTCGTGGTGCCCTAATATGCATTTGGTCTAAAGCTTGAGTCAATATTGAGACCATTTCTGTCAAGACCTTGACTCTTGCCCAACGTTCAGAGTTTCCTTCAACTAAGGTCCAGGGAGCAAATCCTGTGCTGGTATGAATCAGCATTTCCTCAGCAAAGGTAGTATATTTTTCATAATTTTTAGCTTGTTGCCAGTCTTGATTTCTGACTCGCCAAGCTCTTAAAGGGTCGTCTGCAGTTTGTTTTAAGCGCTTCTTCAGTTCTTTTTTGCCCAAATGAATCCAGAATTTGGCGATTGCCGCCCCATTATCCACCATCTGACGTTCAAAAGCATTGATTTGTCGCATAATTGTTGGTATGTCCGCCTCTGACACACTTTTCAACAATCGGTCTTCTAAGACATGGGTGTACCAACTATGATAAAATAGCCCAATTTGTCCTGCTCTAGGAATTCTTTGCCAAAACCTCCATAGAAAGGGATATTGCTGCTCTTGTTTTGTAGTAGGCCAAATTGGATGAACAACAAATCCCCGTGGGTCCATATATCCCACTATTTGTTTAACTAGAGCGCCCTTACCTGCTGCAGCCCAACCCTCTAATACTATCAGCATAGGTAATTTATTTTGCCAACAAGCATTCTGTAGTGATCGTAACTGTCGCATCAATGCTTCTAGCTGTGTTTTATAGGTATCTTTATCAAGGCCAACATCTAAGTTTAGAGTATTTAACATATCAGTTATATTTTTTTATACGTAATAAAATAAATAGATATTTTAGCTATAACACTGGAACCCCTGCTCTCTAACCGATAGGGTGAGTTTCAAGATCACAGGTGCGTGAGTCGAAGTACGTTGCCTAACCAATACCGTAGGTGAGAAATGCAAGAGTGCCGATATGAACACACTATCTATCGCCCTCAGACAGAGAGCGTATGTAAAAAACTAATAACCTCTGCTATCCTCATTCCTTATTTTATATAAGCCTTTAACCCTTCCCACTCTTTGTCAGTGACGCAATATATTTAACCGTCGCTCCCTTGCCATTGTGATACTATTTGCTAGTACAATCAAAGTGTAAAACATCTGGACCCTCATGGCAAAATATAAAGCCACAGAGAAAGTAACCGTTTCTTGTCCTGGATGTGGAAGGACTCAAACATTAAGAAAATCAAAGGTTGTGCCTTGTAATTACTACACCTGCAGTCATTCGTGCAAAGCTAACCCAGACTGGCAACACCCAGACAAACCGAACCGATTCGTTCATGTTTACCACATGAACGCTGCTGGCGCATTTACTGGGCACAAGTTCAGACCAGCCACTGAAGAAGAAGAGGAGCCTATTAATCGCGCCAAGTTGATTTTATCGGCAGGCTTGCTTCAGATTTCGGAGCAAAACTAATGCGAAATCACTAAATAATAAAAAAAACTTATAACTAACTTAAAAAACACTATTCTTAAAACCCCTTTACAAAACGAAATAAACTAGCTAAAGTATTAATAACGGTTAAGGAAAAAAACCTTATACCGCCGTACCTCGAAAATTTCATACATACAGCAATCA
>NZ_JBNHER010000031.1:0-39818 GCF_050015975.1 Dapis purpurea BLCC-M126
TTTAACCAGAGGTAATTATCAATTATCCATTATCAATTATCAATTAATGAACTTCGTGCTTACAATACCGATGCTACCAGACATAATATCATTCTTTAATGTGCAACCCCCTTAATTTTACTGCCGATCGCCATATTCAACAAAGATTATTAAATATAGAAATATATGTGGAAAAAAATCGCCGAACATATCACCCAAGTCACCGAAGAAAAATTTGAAGTCACTAACCACAGTTCCGTTGGTGGAGGTTGCATTAACAATGGTTATAAACTGACCAATGGCACTCGTAGTTATTTCGTCAAAATTAATCAAGCTTCTCTAGTAGAAATGTTTCGAGCAGAAGCATTGGGGTTAAAACAAATGTGGGAAACCCAGACTATTCGAGTTCCCAAACCCTTATGCTATGGAACAGAAGGAAATAATTGTTATATAGTCTTGGAATGGTTAGACTTAGGTGGTCGCGGTAACGATAAATCTTGGGAAGAAATGGGGCGCAACTTAGCTGCTTTGCACCGCTATCAAGGAAAAAGCGAATTTGGTTGGGATATAAACAATACTATCGGTTCCACACCCCAGATTAATACTTGGTGTGGAGACTGGGCAGAATTTTGGGCACAACATCGTATCGGTTATCAGCTTAAGTTAGCCAAGCGTCGGGGCGGTAGTTTTAGTCAGGGCTATCGCCTGCTGAAAATGATTCCAGAATTATTAGCAGATCATCAACCCCAACCCTCTTTAGTTCACGGAGACTTATGGGGAGGGAATGCTTCGGTGACTGCGAATGGGGAACCCGTAATTTTTGATCCAGCGACTTATTGGGGCGATCGCGAAGTTGATATTGCCATGACAGAACTATTTGGAGGTTTTCCCAATGCTTTTTATCGTGGTTACAATGAAGCTTGGCCTTTAGATGATGGCTACAAACAGCGCAAAATTCTTTATAATCTGTATCATATTTTGAATCATTTTAATCTATTTGGTGGCGGTTATGCTTCTCAAGCAGAAAGGATGATTCAGCAACTTTTACGTTAGGTGAAAATTCCTTTATCAAGGTACATCATTTTTAGCGGGCAAGATGCCCGCACCACAAGACTTTGAATATTCACGCTTTGTACATCATTTTTCCGAAACCTTCACATACTTAAACAGCGAACCACAAGCAACACGAGTTCTTTCCGCTGCCCCACGCCACAACTCCAAAGCAACATCCTCCAAACTTTCCCCCTCCGCCAAAAGCATCCGCGAAATCATACCAATTTTGCCGAAAGACCAAAACAAACCAGCTTCAAGCAAATATGGTTCATTAGTTTCTGCGTGTACCCGGAAGTCATACAAAGAATAATCACGACAACCCAAAGCAACATGAGCCTTCTTGGCAGCATCTACAAGTTTCTCAAATAGCTCTGGGGTGACATTAGCTGGACAGATGGGCTTCACTGCTGGCTTCTCAGGTTGCTTTCTAGGGGTTCCATCAGATTTGAGTTCAAGTTTATCATCTACAGTTCTAATGGGATGTTCTTTGGTGACTAAATACTCTATCATCGGTGGAACCCACAACTTCCCCCTGCGCTCGACTACACCCACACGCATTTCTCTTCCAGGAATGTAATCTTCAACTAACAATGTCTCGTCAAGTTCAAACCCTGCCTGTAATGCTCCCGCTATTTGAGATTCATCCCATACCAATGTCACCCCCAAAGAGTTATCTTCCGAGGTTGGTTTCACGATAAACGGTGGCTGCATTGTTAGGGTATCTCCCCGGCGTAGTTGTTGTGCTTTGGCAACCCGGACACCTGATGCAGAGACGATGTTTCTTGTGTGGGCTTTATTGGTTGCGAGTGCTGTACAGTGAGATGGCGACCCCACTACGGGAATACCAAGAATATCCTCGAATAATGCCCGGAAACTTGTCATGCCAGGAAAACAGAACATATGGGGGACTACTACATCAATCTCAGGTAGCCGAGAAATCATCTCCTGAAGTGACATCTTAGGTGATAGACTATCTAAAGATGCGCCTAACTGCCAAAAACCGTCAGGATGTAAGGCTGCATAGTAGCTACTCACACCAACAGGTTGCACTACTTCCTTAGCGTATATTATTGATAAGTTGTAGTAAAAGTCGGAGACACGGGAACCAGCTAGGTGCAATACTCGCAATATTGGCATTGTAGCTGAGGATGAAGGTTGAGCTTGACGAATTTTTTCTGATATCATAATTTGTTTGTTGTACTAGATTAATCAAAAACGATGGTAGAGTAGATGTGCAATAGTTGGTTTTGCTCTTTATATCATTTGCCCCCGGAGGGGGAGTTACACTATTGGTAAAACAGTTATAATAGGGCTTCATTCTTGCGCTTTAGCGCTGAAAATATGTCTAGGAGCCCTAAAGCGCAACTACAAACAAAGACTTTTTTATAACTAATTATTCAAACATGATATTAGTTATTATGCTTTGATGTTGCTTCTATCTGGTTTCCCAACAACTGAGCAATTAAGTAAACCAGGAAACCTGCTGCCATACCGGGAAAGACTTCATAAATGGCACTTGATAACTTTAGTGCCCAATTCCAGGTTATAGCAACAAGAATGCCAACAACCATCATTGTTATTGCTACTGGCACACTTACAGGTTTTTGCCATACCCGCAATACCAATAACGGACCCAAACCGCAAGCTAAAACTGACCAAGAGAAAACTACTAAAGCAAATACACTATTGTCTCCTGCTAGAGCGATCGCTAATACAATAGCGGTAACAACCAGGGTAGCAATTTTAGCATTTCTATAAGACTGAGCTGCACTGGGAACTAAGTCTTGACTTAGTGCAGCAGAACATGATAATATTTGAGAATCTGCTGTCGAAATAGCTGCAGAAAATAGTCCTGCTAACATCAATCCTACCAAAACTGATGGCAATAATTCTATAGATAAATTCGGTAATGCCAACTCTGGGTCACTAGATGTCATTAAATCAGGTAACAAAACCCTTGCAGTTAATCCTATACCAAAAGCTGTAGCAGAATTCATTTGACCGCAAACAAATTTTATGTTACGAGCTAAGGCTATATTATCTGGGGAGTCAATTGCCATTGCTCTCACTAATATATGAGGTTGACCAACAGCCCCAAATCCTGCAACCACCCATCCCAAAAAGTAAGGAAAAAATCCCCAAGGTAAATTGGTAGGTATCCAATTTGTTAGGGTGGAGTCAATGGTATTTAATTTAACCCAAAGTTCTCCAAACCCTCCACAAGCAATCAAACTTATTACAAATAAGATCCATAAAGATCCTATCATTAAAATTGCCTGCACAGAGTCAGTCCAGATAGAAGCACGGATACCTCCTGAAAAACAGTAGGCAACTACAATTACAGCCCCAATAATAATCCCTAGTTGATAGTTCCAGCCAAATATAGCATTTAGTCCTTTGCTTGCTGCTACAAGTTGAGCGGAGGCATAAGTACCGAGAAATGCTATGATAATTAATGCTGAAATTATTGTAATCAAGCGCCCTTGATTTTTTTGCCCCAGATTTTCTTGACCTAAGAATGAGGGAACTGTATCTGATTCTGTTTGCTGAGAAACTAACCTCAACTTTTTGAATATTAACCACCAAGCAATATAATCTCCTATTGCCCAGGCAACGGGTATCCAAACTGAAGAAAATCCAACCTTGTAGGTAAAACCAATCACACCAATAAATAGATACCCACTCTGACCTGTTGCCATTGCTGATAGTGCTGTCAACCAGGGATTAACATTTCTGCTGGCCAGTAAGTAATCAGTTGTAGTGTTTTGTTTTTGGGTTGCAGAGTAAATGCCTACTACTGTAAATGACAGCAAAAAGGCAATAAATGTTATCGCAATCCAAATTTGTTTTTCCATAAAACTAAATGGGGTTTCATATATAATCCGGTTGAACAGTCGTCATTGCGACGATAGGAAGCAATATCAGAGGCGCACGGAGATTGCTTCCTTCCACTCCGTTCCAGTCGCAATGACTTAGGTATAGTAATTATCCGGATTTGATATCATTGGTTCAGTTTGAGTTTCATTTATGATTTTATTCTTGACTCAAATTTTTCGGCTTAATCAAAAAATCAGCAATTCCATAAACAATAAAACCTGCTGCCATACCAGGCAAGACTTCATAAATAGCACGTGATAGGTTAAGTCCTAAACTCCAGATAATGGCAACAGCTATACCAGTAACCATCATTGTTATTGCTACTGGAACACTTACAGGTTTTTGCCATACCCGCAATATTAATAACGGACCTAAACTACAAGCTAAAACTGACCAAGAGAAAGCTACTAAAGCAGCAACACTATTGTTTGCTGTGAGAGCGATCGCTAATACAACAGCAGTAACAATTAGGGTAGCTATCTTTGCTTTTCTATAGGAGTGAACTGGACTAGGAAATAAATCTTGACTGAGTGCAGCAGAACATGATAAAATTTGGGAATCTGCTGTTGAAATAGTTGCAGAAAATAGTCCTGCTAACATCAATCCTACCAAAACTGCTGGCAATAATTCTATAGATAAATTTGGCAATGCTAACTCTACATCATTAGATGTGATTAAGTCTGGCAATAATACTCTTGCAGTTAATCCTATACCCAAACCTCCGATCGAATTCACTAGACCAGAGAAAACTTGTATGTTACGAGCTAAAGCTATATTATCTGCCGAGTCAATTGCCATTCCTCTTACTAATATATGAGGGTGACCAACGACACCAAACCCTGCTACCACCCATCCCAAAAAGAAAGGAAAAAATCCCCAAGGTAAATTCCCAGGTATCCAATTTGTGAGGTTAGGGTCAATGGCATTCAGCTTGCTCCAAAGTTCTCCAAACCCTCCACAGGCAATTAAACCTGTTATACACAAAACCCACAAAGATACTATCATTAAGACTGCCTGCACAGAGTCAGTCCAGATAGAAGCACGGATACCTCCTGAAAAACAGTAGGCAACCACAATTACAGCTCCAATAATAATCCCTAGTTGATTGTTCCAGCCAAATATAGCATTCAATCCTTTACTTGCTGCTACCAGTTGAGCAGAGGCAAAAGCACCAAGAAATACTATAATAATTAATGCTGAAATTATTGTAATCAGGCGTCCTTGATTTTTTTGTCCCAAATTTTCTTGACCCAAGAATGAGGAAACTGTATCTGAGTCTGTTTGCTGAGAAACTAACCTCAACTTTTTAAATATCAACCACCAAGCAATATAGTTTCCTATTGTGATGCCGATAGGTATCCAAATAAAAGCACATCCAAACTTGTAGGCAACACCAGTTCCAGCAATAAATAACCCCCCATTCTGACGTGTTGCCATCGCTGATAGTCCTGTCAACCAGGGATTAACATTTCTGCTTGCAAGTAGATAATCATTTGTGGTGTTTTGTTTTTGGGTTGCTGAATAAATACCCACTACTGTAAATGACAGTAAAAAGGCTATGAATGTAATTGCAATCCAAATTTTTTTATCCATAAAAATTGATGGTTTCTCGAATGTAGGGACTTGGTAGCCAAGCTCCTACATTAGATTTATTCTTCCTGCAATTCTACTAGTTTCCCAATACAAAAGTCGATGCTCACCCAGCTTTTTAATTTTCGCAGATTCCCCAATAATAGTAAAGGTATTTGCCAATGGTGTACCATCAAAAATGGTAAGGGATCATTTACCTGAAAAATTGCATCTGTTCCGACAGTAATTCTCTCCACCCAAGCTTTTAATTTACCCAAAGATTTAATTTCTTTTAGTCGCCATAGTTCATGGTAAGTCCAATAAGTAGGTTTACTATTTGGCAGTGGTAATATTGGGGTTTCATTATCATTTTGACTATCTTTTAAATAAGCATTTGCTACTCCTGGATGGTCGTGAAAAGTTGTAATTGCTGAGTGAGTTCTAGGATTACATTCTATCGGAAATACTCTACCATCTTCTGTTTGAATAAAGTCAAAAGAAATTTGCCCAGTAATATTTAATTCTCTAACAAATTTTTCTACCCACTCGTAAATTTTAGGTTGTTCGAGGTGCTGATAATTTACTTGAAATTCTGAAGATTCACAACAGCAATACAATCTAATTTTTCCTTTTCTTACAGTGCTATGAGTACAATATTCTTTCCCTTTAACAAATTCTTGCATAATCCAGGGATTCTTTTCACTAATAGGTAAGCTGTTGATAAATTCCTCCATTTTTGATTTGGAATTCATGGGCAGTTTTGTCATATTTAAACGACGCACCGAGTCGTAATTAATACTCTTGAGAATATATTTACTCCCATCAGCAGCAAAATTAAAATTTAGAATTTGTTCTGGGTTTGTAATTAAAAATGATTTAGGTACAGACAAACCAAAACTTTTAGCTTTTTCAATAAAAGTAAATTTATTATCTAACATCTTAGTGATGTCAGGATCAAAGTGAAATACTTCACAATAGTCAGATAAAATTGGTTTAACTAAGGATTCATAGTAGCTAACAACAGCACTAGATACAGGGATAAATATATCTATGTTTTTGTTTTTAATAATCTCCACTAATTCCTGACAATAACCATCCCAATTTTTGTTTGGTGCAGGTACAGTGTAGAAACCTGAAACAGCATTAGAAAACCTATTTCCTGATAACCAATATTTATTAGATTCTAATAAAAAAACTTTGTGTCCTGCTGCATGAAATGAACGGGCAAGTTGCAAAGATTTTGTCATTTTTGCACCCGTAATTAAGACGTTTTTAGGATTTTCGGCTACTATTTTTGTTTGAAAAGGCTTACCGATAAAATTCCATATAATTGATAGTGTTACCATTAGCAAGTTAAAAGGTAAAACTATTAATAATAAAGCAATCGTACCAATATTTTGGCACAGTGCATAAAGACGCCCTTGAACAAATAATATTAATGCCATGTTAGTAGTTTAGTAAAGACATTATTTTCAATTAAAACTATTAAGCAGCTTTAGGTTTTTTACAGGTAATAAATTATATCAATTTTAAATTACCAAATGGTAATTTTTCATAGAGAAAATATTAATATTTTCTCTATGAAGCTTGTGTAATGCAGACTTTAGTTAAGTAAGTGGATTATTATTATCATCCACCAAAATTACTTTTGGACGATGTAAAAGTGCCTCATCTTCTGTCATTTGAGCGTAGGCAATAATTATTACTTCGTCGCCTACAGAATTCATTCTGGCAGCAGGGCCATTCAGACAAATTGTTCGGCTACCCCATTCACCAGGAATAGTATATGTTTCCAGTCGGGAACCATTATTAACATTAACTACCTGTACTTTTTCATGGGCAAGAATACCGGCAGTTTTTAGTAGTTCTTCATCGATGGTAATGGAACCTTCGTAGTATAACTCTGCTTGAGTTACTTTAACTCTATGGAGTTTGCTCTTCAAACTTGTAATTAACATTTTATTTTGCTCCGAAAAATTGGAATGATTTTACCTAAATAAGAGAAATTTCATCCAGGATAGGGGAATTATTTCTTCTTCGATAATTGCTACTTTCGCCTAATAATTGTCACCCCATCCCGTAAAGGTAGTAGAACTTGTTCAACCCTAGAGTCTTCTACAACAAAACTATTAAATTGAGCGATCGCTTCTCCATTAGGAGTACGTTTTTCTGGTGGGAGATAAGGTTGCCCTTGGAGTAAAGTATTATCAACACAAATAAATCCATTTGCTGCTAATAAATTTGTATCCAAGAGCATTTGAAAATATTGTATATACTCTTTTTTATCAGCATCAATAAATACTAAATCAAAAGTTTCTCCTGCATCTGCCAACTTCCTCATGGTTTCTAAAGCTGGTGCAACTTCCACTGATATTTTACTTCCATCTGGAGACTTGTCAAAACAAGCTCTACCAAAGTCAGCTACATATTGATCCACTTCACAGGCAACCATCCGCCCATCTTCTGGCAATGCTTCTGCCATTGCCAACGCTGAATACCCAGTAAACATTCCTATTTCTAGGATACGTTTTGCACCAGTCATATAGACAAACATTTTTAAAGTTTGTCCCTCAATATGCCCAGATAACATTTCCTGTTCTAGTTGACGTACAGTCTCACTATTGGAAAATCTTAAATTCCAGGGTTCTTGGCGAGTTTTTTCTGCTAATGCTGCCAAGGCGGTTGACTCTTGAGTAGTATTTTCCTCTATATAGGGGTCAATACCTGCTCCTAATTGATAAGCTTGTTTAATAGCATCAGCTAATTCTGATGGTATTTCTATAGTTTCTGCCATCTTGACAATTCTTTCAAGTTGCTCTACTAAAATACCTAATGGTGTAACTGGTCTGGGGGTTTCTGTTTTCACAACGGTTGTCATTTCAGTTATCAGTATCGACTACAATCTTATAAGTAACTGGGTTTATGGGAAAAAGATATCAGTGTCATAGGGTATTTCATATAAACCCGATTTGTCAGCACAAGTGCTGTAATTTAGTTACGGCAAGAATTTAACTTCTTAATTGAGAACTCTAAATTCTGAATTCTACTACTCTAGACCTAGGTCGCTTAAATACATTTCTTCTCCTTTACCTTCACTAGGTAAAGAAGCACAAAAATTCTTATGTTTCTCAACAGCAGATGTTAATAAGTCTGGAGGCACTTCACCAGCAAAACCACAAGAACCAATACCTGTAGGTAGAGGTGCCCACAAACCACTACTACCACGCTTGCGACGCATATTTTTCTGACCTTTAAGCATTAACTCTGTATCCTCGATAATAGGATGGTAAACTGACAAACCTATAGAAGAACATAATGCAACTATTCGATCGCGCTCATCTTTCTTGATCCAACCCATCTCTAATGCTAAAGTAGCTCCAAAAGCCATACCAATACCTACAGCATGACCGTGCATCAGTTTGGCCGCTGGCTCAAAACGAGGACTCCAGGTGTGACCATAAGCGTGAGGTCGGTCTTGATAGGTCTCGAACATATTTGTTCCTTCATGCTTCATGTAGGAATACAAAGCACGATAAATCACCTCATCAGCTATTTTTTCCAATTCCTCATCTGCATCAATATTAGCAAAATGAGTATCCACTAGACGCTTACCGTATTTTTCCATCAATTCAAATAATACTGGATCGTCGGTAACTGCCATTTTAATGATTTCTGCCATCCCGTTGCGAATATGACCTTTTGCCAAAGTACGGAATAAAGTACGGTCTACAATAGTTAGCACTGGAGGGTGGTAAGCACCAATACTATTCTTAAATAGATTACCATTTGTACAGGTACGAGGGGATGGTCCGGCATCAATAGCTGCAACAATTGAACTTCCAATCATCACATAAGGTGTCCGTCGGTGCTGCAAACTACAAGCTAAACCAGCAACATCGCTTAGTACGCCACCTCCAATTATCAAAACAGGTTCGTTACGAGATACATCACAACCATCTTTACCCAAGAATGCTAATATTTTGTGGACTGTCTCTGGAGTTTTGTCTGACTCCCAAGCTCGACATACTAGAGTTTCTAAGGGTATTTCATTCTGCTTAAAATAATTTTCTAGTTGTTCTCCGTAAAGTTCATCTACCGTCTGATCGACAACTGCTACACAGCGACCACGAGTTTTGTAGACTTCGGCTAAAACAGGGTTAGATGGATCTAAAACTCCGGTAACTAATCTTACTTCTGACTGGAGGGTAAATGTTGCATTAATTTGGAATGAGCGACCATCCTCTACTGCCCTTATTTCTCCACGACCATCATACCACTCTGAGGTGCGATATTTTTCTGCATGATCGCGCCGAATACTGGGGTCAAATGTGAAGTCTGCTTTGTTAACTTCTTCAATGACTGGTACAGGAGTTGATATTGCCTTACTCATGATTGTATTTAGGTAATTGTTTGCTTTGAAGTGTTGTCTGTGTTATCGCACAACAAATCTTTGCGCTTACACTTGAAGTCAGTGTAGCGACTTAATTTAACACCTTATTACTAAGGTTAAGGTAACCCAAAGGGTTAGTCATTTATTTGAAGTAGTTTCTAGGAAGTATTCAATTATAAGGAGATTATTTTTGTTGCTACTGTATTGTATACCTGAGTAGTGCTATCAGATGCAAGACATCAATAGCTTACCACATTTTTATAGACTTTTGCCAGGAAATAATTATCTTTAAGAAATATTTTCTGAATTTCTGCAAAAATTAACATTAGATCAGTTTTATCCACAGCAAGTTTAACAATTTTCCTAAGATAGAAAATCGCAGAATCCAATCATTTTTTGTTCACACTTAAACTTACTTAAGTTTCTTGGTTTTTGATTAACATTAGATCAGTTTTATCCACAGCAAGTTTAACAATTTTCCTAAGATAGAAAATCGCAGAATCCAATCATTTTTTGTTCACACTTAAACTTACTTAAGTTTCTTGGTTTTTGATACAAAAACTTAACTGATGATGTTATTGGTTTTCGCTTATTATCCTAGTTCTCCATACTTCTATAGTGGAAAGTGGCTCTTTTTCTTTCTCGTCTAGCTTCCACTTTAGATTACAACCGTGATTCACGTTTTGATCTGGATTTAACGGTTCCTTGGTAGTTATGGTGTTTAGCATAGTTGTCAAATCCTTTATTAATGACTAAATAACTTACTGCTTGAGAGTTTTAATTGTACCAACGTGAATTTTATTGAATGAGCATTCTTAGTTAGCTTCTAGATACTTCGCTATTGCTTATGCTGAACAGTAGACTAAACAAGCAGTAAAAAGTCCTTAGTTGATAGAGACTGTTGGAACTTCTTGCCTATTGTCAGAGGTACTACGGTTTCAATATCCCGTAGCAAAACCAGTTTAGCTAGCAATAGTTAAGTTATGGACTTGAGAATTTATTTTTAGTCTTGCCTGTTAGTTTAACCCTAATTCTTGTTCATTTTACTTAACATTAAGTTAATAGTTGTTAAGATTTAGCAATTATATATAACTTTGATGAATTTTTCAGATCAAAATCATCTCAATTTGATATAATTAAAGAGCTAAATTAATTATCATTAAAATATTATTAAATACTCCTTCAACTTTTTTAACATTAGATATTTTGATCGCCTACAATCAACCTTAGATATTTTGAAGGTAAATTACATCAGCAAAAAAGGTCGGAATTAGAATGAATTTTTATTAGAGCAATAGCTGAATCAAATGGAGGTAAATTCACTATTAAGTAGCCAGCAAAAGTTCAACGGAAAATTACTTTCTATAGTAATTTTCCCTCTGAAACACAGGCTGAATTATGACTAGGTACTTACTAATAGATCATTGATAATTAATAATTAATCAATTCGGTTTAAAGCCTTCTATTCCAAGAGAAAAAGCGGTCGTTAGCGTTAGGAAGGTCTTATGAAAGCAGCAGTATTCCGTTAGGATGGGATGGCGTTTTGCTGGTGCAAAGCATTCCGATAGGAATGCTACCGCAAACGCTTTTCATGTCGCGGAGCGTTAACGAAGTTGTGCGCTAGCTAAACGGCTGTCGCCGACATGAAAAGCGGAGTGGCTCTGCAAGAGCGGGAAACCTCGCCATATCCAATCGACCAAGAGAAAGAAATTGTGATTTCCTTATCTTCAATTCAGTTACGGTTTTAACCAGAGCTAATTATCCTTTATTCATCTATCTATTATCAATTAATGAAAAGTACTTAAGAGTATTTATTAGCAAACAAAAGTGCAATATCATGTCCAGATAATTAGTACAGTATTTTTTCTTTTCCCTTTGCCTAAAATTCAAAACTTATGTATCTCGCAAATTTGAGAAAAGCTATATATTTGCGACTGATTCTGATACTATGAGACATTGTAAGTTATAGCTCTGGCTCAATATAAAAATAAAAGCAAAAGGCGCGGAATTTCTAAATTCTTACGCCTTAGTCATAGATTATTTTTGACTTTTGCCTTTTGACTTTTGCCTTGCGCGTAGTGCTATAACAGTCATTACTATAATATTGCCAAGAATAGCTTTTGATGAAAAGATGGCGAATCAAGAATATCTAGCCTTACTTAATCGTGGTGTAATTTTATGGAATGAATGGAGAGATAAAAATCTACATTTACAACCAGACTTTACTGATGCTAACTTGAGAGGTTTTAATCTAAAAGGTGTTAATTTTCAAGGGGTAAATTTAACAGGGGCTAATCTATCTTTAGCTCAATTGATGAATGCTAATTGTAGAGATGCTAATTTTACTTCAGCTCAATTGATTAATGCTAATTTGACTGGTATTAATCTTCAAGGTGCTAATTTAATAAATGCTAATTTAATTTCTGCCGATCTAAGAAATGCTAATTTAATTGAAGCTGATTTAGTTAATGCTAATTTAATTGGAACTGATTTACAAAATTCTAATTGTCGATATGTTGATGCAACTTCAGCTAACCTGAGCAGAAGCAACTTAGCCAATGCAGATTTAATGGAAGCCAACTTCAGTTACGCTAATTTTAGCCATGCTAATCTTTATAACACTGAATTAATTGGGTCTTATGTTTACGAGGCTAATTTAGAAAAAGCAAATCTGATTAAAGCTCATATGAGTGGAATTTATTTATCAAATGCTTCTTTAAGAGAAGCAAACCTTTATAGAGCAGATTTGAGATTTGCTGAACTCAAAAAAGTTGATTTGCAAGATGCCAATTTGCAGGAAAGTTATTGTCGAGGTATTAACCTCAGTAAAGCTATTTTAATTAGAGCAGATTTAACAGGAGCAAATTTAAGAGGAGCAGATTTAAGAAGAGCTGATTTTACTGATGCTTTGATTGATGATATTAACCTTGTAGATGCTAATCTTCAGGAAACAATTATGCCTGATAGCAAAGTTAATAATTATAATTAACTTTATCAAGTATAACACTAGGTATTTAGGACGCGGACATTGATAAATCCCATTGGTAGAGCATTTTAGCACCAAAAAGTCACGAGCAAGATTATTTTTAACTTTTGACTTGGACGTAGCGCTATATTATTCGCTAGGACCTTCTAGTATTTCTTGTACCTCAGTATTAGTTTTACCTAAAATTCTGGCTATAGGTGCTACTAAATTTTCTTCTACTGCTTTACCCGCATAAATATCTTTGAGTTGTTCAGGAGAGACTTTGTGAATATCACAGAATTTAATAAACTCATGGCCACTAACCTGTAGTTGTTCTTGTCTTTCCCTTAGTAGGAGAGCGATCGCTCTTGGTCCATATTTAGGTCGTTCCGCTAGAGCTATATATTTCTGCATTAGGTCATTGACTCTGCTTCTTTTTCCTCCTACCCGTCGCAATAGATCTAAACAAGCTAACCTTAGAGCTTTGCGCAGTCTTTCCTGCTCATTCATAACTTCGAGCATTTCCTCAGCATATTCGGGTTTGCAAATGCCCACTAACTCTCCATCATTTAAAATTGGCACATAGAAACCCATCCCACATTCCCAAGGTAGTTCTTCTTTAGTAGTCATGCCTAAGCCTCCTGCTTTTCTTTAACTTGCTAGAATTAGAATAGTCTACTACATTAATATTTGCTAATATCTATTTTATAAAAAAAACGAGAACTATGTCCTCGCTTTTTGATTCAATATTTTAGTCTAGATAAATAATTCGTGTACCATAAAATTAAGCTAATGTCAACTAAACTGACATAGGGGTAGAACTAGAAGCTGCTAACTCCTGCAAACGCTCCTGTTGGTCTTGAGTAATGCAAGCTTGAACCACATTTTCTATATCTCCCTCTAGAAGAGGTGCAAGAGAAAAGTTCTGATTCAAACGATGATCTGTCGCCCGATTATCCTTATAATTATAAGTACGAATTTTTTCAGAACGAGAACCAGTACCTACTTGCGATCGCCTCATAGAACTTACTTCTGCTTGTTGCTCCTGCAGCTTAATCTCATAAAGTTTAGCCCGCAAAATCTGCATTGCTCGCTCTCTGTTTTGTAGCTGACTCCGCTCCTGGGTACAGAAAATTCTAATTCCCGTAGGCTTATGAAACAAGTCTACAGCAGTTTCAACCTTGTTCACATTTTGTCCACCAGCTCCACCAGAACGAGCAGTTGACAATTCAATATCTTTCTGGTCTATTTCAACTTCTACATCATCGACCTCTGGCATAATAGCTACTGTTGCCGTTGAAGTATGTACTCTCCCACCTGCTTCAGTTACTGGAACTCTTTGAACCCGGTGAACTCCTGCTTCAAACTTCAGCTTACTATAAACTTGTTCTCCTTTAATTTCTAAAATTGCTTCTTTAAAACCACCCATATCTGCCAAAGACTCACTAAGTAAACTTACCTTCCACTTTTGAGTTTCTGAATAGCGGGAGTACATTCTCACCAGATCCCCTGCCCAAATACTAGCTTCATCTCCTCCAGTACCAGCTCTAATCTCCAACATGATATTCTTGTCATCGTTGGGGTCTCGTGGAAGTAGAGCAATTTTCATCTGAGTTTCCAGAGATTCTAGTTTAGCTTCCAACTCCTCGACTTCCAACTTAGCCATCTCTTGCATCTCTAGGTCGCCACCAGCTTCTTTAAATATTTCTTTAGCATCAGCTAACTCTTCTTGAGCATTTTTCCAATCTGTATAATGATTTACAACTTCTTCTAAGGAAGAGCGTGCTTTAGCTACTTTTTGAAACTCACTAGGGTCTTTAGCAATATCTGGGTCGGCCAAACGTAGAGTCAATTCATTATAGGTTTGCTCTACAGATTTTAATTTATCTAATAAATATGTTTCAGCCATTGTCAGTTGTCCTTTGTCTAAATATTAGTGTTTTATTTGTAAGAGATTTTATTTGATATCTTAATGTTAATTGTTGCCTGTAATATTTAACAGACAACTAATTAAGGACAATTGACATTTTAGCTACTTCTTCTTACCTTTTTTAGATTTAGCTTTAGATTTAGCAGATGGCTTGGTAGACTTAGAACCACTATCCTCTTGTTTACTATATTTACGCATAAATCTTTCAACTCTTCCTTCAGTATCAATAATTTTCTGAGTACCTGTAAAGAAGGGATGATTTCCCGACCAAACATCAACATGAATTTCAGGTTGTGTAGAACCAACTGTCATTACAACTTCACCGTTACAATAAACTTTGGCTTCTGGATACCATTCAGGATGAATACCAGTTTTAGGCATTTGCTTTACTCTACTTTGAATTACAAATATTTTCTTTACTCTTTGCTGTATTAATTGAACTCTACTAAGTTGCTGAACTTAACTCTGGCGTAGAATTTAATTAATCAACAGGTTAAATTCTAATAATTTACAGTTCTTTTTATTGTATCAAATTATTTGCCAATTATTACTACTTAATTCTATAATAATTGGCAAATTAACTTTTAGATATCTCCGATAATTCACCTAAAACCACTATCAAAAGGTTGTTAAATCTTAATTTCCGAAGAGGTCTAATATAGTCATAGTCAGAAGTTAAATTCTGACTCCTGACTTCTGACTTCCGACTTCTTCCATATCAGCGTTTGGAGTATTGAGATGCTTTACGAGCCTTCCGTAAACCATACTTTTTACGTTCTTTAGCACGGGGATCGCGAGTCAAATATCCTTCTATTTTCAGAGGTTTACGATTTTCTGGGTCTAACTGACACAAAGCCCTAGCCACACCTAATCTAATTGACTCAGCTTGTCCTGTTAACCCACCTCCTGTTGCTTTAACTAGAATGTCATATTCATTTTCCAACCCTAAAGTCTCTAGTGGAGCTTTAGCAGATGATAAGTAATTATGATTATATTGCAAGTAAAGTTCACCTTCTTTACCATTAATAATCAATTTGCCTGTACCTGGAACTAAACGTACTGATGCCACCGAAGACTTACGACGGCCAGTACCCCAATACATAGCACGACCACTTTCTGTTGCTTGCATTATTTTTCTCCTCCTGGAATAGTTTGAATAGTTATTGTTTCAGGCTTTTGAGCTTCGTGAGGGTGGTCGGGACCTGGATAAACTTTTAATTTGTTGTGAAGTTTTCTGCCTAGAGAATTTTTAGGTAGCATTCCGTAAACTGCCTCCTCAATAATTCTTTGAGGCAAACGAGCTTGCAACTTAGAAAACACTTCTGTTTTCATACCACCTGGTCTTCCCGAATGGCGACGATAAAGTTTCTGACTACTTTTCTTACCAGTTACAGTTACTTTTTCAGCATTAACAACAATTACAAAATCTCCTGTATCGAGATGAGGAGTATAAGTAGGCTTATTTTTACCCCTAATAATCATGGCAATAGAAGTTGCCAATCTCCCTAGACGCTGACCTTCAGCATCAATAACGTACCATTTTTTGCCTTCGACATCCTGTGGTGGCAAGTAAGTTTTATTCATAATTTTCTTAGTTAGTTATTGTGTGTGGATTGTTTATCTTTACTTTGTAACCATTCAGCAAAAATCAATTAATCAAACAGTGTTCAGACACTAAATACCTATTTTCTAGTATAAGTTAAAGTACATCGTAAATCTGATTTATTCATACCAATTGTGTTTTTATAATCGGTCAAAAAATAGCTGAATACTGACTTCTTGATAGCTGAATACTTAACACTAATTGATAATTTACCTATTCAATTAATAAAGAAAAAATTTAGGCATATTATCATACCAAACTTCTTGAGGAAAAGGAAATTCTGGATAACCAACCCGCAATAAACAAAGACCACTAGCTGGAGCTGAATGCTTAACAACTTCCCTTCTTTGATTAACCCAAATATCTGTAAAACTTTCGAGCGATCGCTCTCTTTGACCTACTTGAATAAGCAACCCTACCAATAATCTCATCATTCCGTACAGAAACCCACTTGCTTGAACCTCTATATGAATAAATGGACCCTCTCTTTGACAATTAACATCTTGTACATCTACCCAAGAATGGGGACGAGAAGAGCCAGCTCTTTGAAAAGCAGCCAAGTGATGACGGCCAATTAAAGGATTCAAAGCTGATTGAATCAATTGTGGGTCTAAAGATGCTTGATAGTAATGCCACACAAAAGGCATCACAAACAAATTAGGGCGTTTATCTGTATAGATAGTATAGCGATAACGTCGCCAAAGCGCGGTAAACCGTGAATGCCAAGTAGGTTCTACTCTGGCCGATCCTCTAATCAAGATATCATTAGTCAATCGTGAGTTGAGAATAGTAGCCCATTTGTCAGCAGGAATTGGGCCTGAAACATCAAAATGAGCTACTTGAGCCGCTGCATGAACTCCCGCATCTGTTCTACCTGCGCCATGTAAAGTCACAGGTTTGTCAATCACAGAAGAGATAGTATTTTCAATTTCTTCTTGTACAGTTCGTTGATCTGGCTGTCTTTGCCAGCCATGAAAATTAGTACCTTGATATTGAATTACAAGAGCAACGCGCTGAAGTAAAGTTTGGTTATTAGCCATGGGAGATTTGCAGTTTTAAAAGCTTAAAAATCAATATTTATCAACATCAATTTCTGACTTTTATCTAGTAAAATACTAACTTTTTCTAATTAATTTCCCACTACTTTTTAGCATTAACCTTAAATCAGTTCAATAATTGCCATTTCTGCATTATCTCCACGACGGCGAACAGTTCTCAAAACACGAGTATACCCTCCATTACGAGAACCATATCTTTCTTGTGCGCCCTCAAATAAAGAGTGAACTAACTGTTTGTCAAAAATATAGCCTAGAGCACGTCGGCGAGCTGCCAACGAGCCATCCTTGGCCAAGGTAATCATTCTTTCAGCTTCTGACTGTACAGCTTTAGCACGGGTTTTTGTGGTAGTAATTCGACCATGACGAATTAATTCAGTGGTAAGCGATCGTAACAGAGCGCGACGCTGATCTGTTGGCTTACCTAACTTGGGAACACGACGAGTATGACGCATAACTAATTTGATTATTTAGAACATTTCAGCTGGTGTTTAGGATTAGTTTTTCTCCTACTTTTACTAGCAGTTTAACAAACTTAATTGTTCACATTTGAAAGTAATAGTTTTTCCGATTATTGCAGTTTTATTCTACTTTTTTGATTGATTTTTTTCTGTAGAACAAAACTGATTAAAACCAGTTTTGTTTGTCTCTAAGTTGCTTTAGCTACTTTTTCTTGGGGTAGAGTTATTCCCAAGCGCTTTTGTAAAGCTTCTATCACTTCTTCAGCAGATTTTTGACCAAAGTTTTTGATTTCTAACAAATCTTCTTGACTATAATCAAGTAAGTCTGCCACTGAGTTAATTTGAGCTCTTTTTAGACAGTTATAAGCCCGAACCGATAGTTGTAATTCCTCTATAGGAATCTGACTTGTTGGGTCTGTTGGTTCTCCTGATGGAGCATCTGCCATATTGGTGATATCTTTGAGTGGTTCAAACAAACCCATTAAGATACTAGCAGCATGACTCAAGGCATCTTGAGGTGTATAACTGCCATTAGTCCAAATATCCATAATTAGCCTGTCTTGTTGTAAAGAACCACCTATAAGAGCATCCTCAACGGTATAGTTAACTTTACGAACTGGCATAAAAATGGCATCTATTTGCAGAAAATCTAGAGCACTTACATCATCACGAGTACGATCTACTGCTCTATAACCAGTTCCCTTTTCAATTCGAAACTCCATCTCCAGAATTGCCCCTGGGGATAGAGTAGCTATATATTGGCTGCGATCGATTACTTCAACCTCCGAAGGTACATCAAATCTATCGGCAGTTACTGTTGCAGGCCCTTCCATCCGCAACCTACCAATTTGTGCTTGGTTGGAATGACTTTTGAGGACAACCTCTTTCATGTTCAGCAGGATTTCTAGAACATCTTCTCTTACCCCCTTAATTGTGGCAAATTCATGATTAACTCCAGCTATCCTCACTGATGTAACGGCTGTTCCTTCTAAGTTAGATAGCAAAACCCGCCTCAGTGCATTTCCGACTGTTGTACCTTGACCACGAGCTAGTGGTTCTATAATAAACTTTCCGTACTGACTTCGATCTTTGTCAGTTCGGGACTCTACACACTCATAATGAAACTGTGCCACGGAGTGACCTCCCTTTTCCATTGAACCCCAGAGTTAATAATTTTGATTAGACTCTACGCCGTTTTGGTGGACGGCAACCATTGTGAGGAATTGGGGTAATATCTCGAATCAAAGTTATTTCTAGACCCGCCCCCTGTAAAGCCCTAATTGCGGTTTCTCTTCCTGCTCCTGGACCACTTACCATTACTTGAACCTGGCGCATTCCTTGATCGTTGGCTCGGCGTGCTGCGCTTTCTGCTGCTGTCTGTGCAGCAAAGGGAGTTCCTTTTTTCGCCCCTTTGAAACCACTGGAACCTGCTGATGCCCAAGAAATTACTTCACCATTTAGGTCAGCAATAGTTACAATTGTATTATTAAAGGTAGACTGGATATAAGCTACCCCATTGGGCACATTCTTTTTCTGCTTTTTTGGACCTGTTTTTTTGCCTGGTTGTCGTGCCATATCTCTCTGTGTGAGTGGGATATCAAGTTAATAATGTGCTTTTATAACAACAAGTAGACTAAATTCTAATCTTTAATATATTTTTTGTTCAGTATTCTGAAACCTATCTTTGTTAGAGCCTTAATGATTAGAAATACTTTTATTGGTGTTAGATAAAACGATTTGCTAGTTATTAAATGTTCAATATTATACTCTTAATACTAGCAGCAGCACCTCACAGTTAGAGTCAACTTGTTGATTTGATAATTCTCGATGTCGAGCTTGATTTTTTTTGACTTTCAATGTAGAACTATGATCCTACAATTCTTACCAAAGCTAAAATAGCTAATATTTTAGTTTTCCTCCTTGTGAATTTTTCTTACCTAAATCTACAAAAATTAACTAGGAAGAAATTTATATCTACTGAATAATAGCTATAAATAGACAAGAATAATTGACTTTTCAAGTTGGCAATTGCATTCAATTAACCTATTGTCAATCTGAGTGAGTTATATCACTATAATTAATGTCAATTATTCATAATCTGAGCTAGTTAGTCTGCATTAATAGTATAAGTATTTTTACCTAAATAAGCTATATACAATTAAGACATAAGTATGATCTAATCAAATAACACTCATTATTAAAGGTTTGACTCAATTTTCCTCAGCCTTTATTTGGTTAAATCGATACTAATGATACCAATGATACTAATCTTTTCTTAATTAATAGCTTCCCAAAGTATACATATACAAGCAAACTTCTACTTCTTAGCAGCTGCTTTCTTCTTACCAGCGACAGTTCGCCTTACACCTCTACGAGTTCTTGCGTTGGTGCGAGTTCGCTGTCCTCTTACTGGTAAACCCATTCTATGTCGGCGACCCCGATAAGTACCAATGTCCATCAACCGTTTGATGCTCATGGCTTCAAATCTTCTGAGGTCTCCTTCGATCTGATAGTTATTTTGGACGACAGAACGAAGTGCTGCTACATCCGCATCACTTAAATCTTTGACGCGGATATCAGGATTTACACCTGTTTCAGCTAAAATATCTTGGGACCGAGATAGTCCTATTCCATATATATATGTCAGACCAATTTCTATACGCTTATCGCGTGGGAGGTCTACCCCAGCAATTCGTGCCACTTTATTTTTTCTCCCTAAGCTTTACGATAGAATTTACATCAGCTTGATGAGTATGCACTACTATACTCTGAATATCTGTGTCTAACTATGTCTAACCTTGACGTTGTTTATGTTTGGGGTTAACACATATAACCATTACTCGTCCTCGACGACGAATAACACGACACTTTTCACAAATTTTCTTGACAGATGCTCTAACTTTCATGCCTTTTTTGGCAACACTACAAATTTTATATTATATCATCTAGATACATTTTCAGCAACTAAGCTTACCCTAGGGAAATTTGACAAAAATTTAAGTAGGTTTAATATTTTCTACTTTTTCCGAAGACGATAAGTAATTCGGCCTTTTGTCAAATCGTAGGGTGTTAACTCTACCTTGACTCGATCGCCTGGTAGAATTTTGATGTAATTGCGACGGATTTTACCTGAAATATGAGCTAGTACATTAAACCCATTATCTAAATCCACCCTAAACATAGCATTAGGCAGGGATTCCGTCACTGTTCCCTCCATTTCTATGAGATCTTGTTTAGCCAACTTTTAATAACCTCAACCCTGCAAGTAAGCAATTTAGTTTGGGATTACCCTGATTATTTCAGTTGATTCCCTTAACATATCTTATCAAAAGTTTTGATTTTTTAGAGGTTGTTTAGCAGGAGGGATAATATCTCTACAAATATTTAAGTAGGTAAGTTTAATTATCCGTGGGAAGTTTGACAAAAATTTAAGTAGGTTTGATATTTTCTACTTTTTCCTAACTCGATAAGCTATTCTCCCTCTTGTCAAATCCTAGGATGTTAACTCTACTTTTACTCGATCACCTGGTAGAATTTTGATGTAAAAGTCAGGGGTTTTATGCCAAAAATGGGCTAATACATTGGAATTATTATCCAAGTCCACCCTGAACATACGATTCGGTAGTCATTCCCTCACTTTTCTCTCTATTTCTATGAGATCTTGTTTAGCCAACTTTTAATAACCTCAACCCTAAAAGATTACTTCAGATAGATTTCTCAACCGCTTGTTTCAGAGAATTAGTCACAGTATCGACAGAATGATTTCCATCTACAGTAATTAACTGTTGACGTGCTTCATAAAACTCAATCAAAGGTTGTGTTTGTTGATAATAAACTTGTAAACGATTTTTAACTGTTTCTTCATTATCATCTTGACGACCCCTAGATAACAAACGAGCTACTAAAATATCATCCGGAACTTGTAAATTAATGACTTGAAAAGAGTTGCTACTTTTAGCTTTTCCTATTTCAGTCTCATTTTCATTTGTACTCGTAGACAAAAGTTTTTTGACAAACTCTTCTGCCTGAGTTACAGTCCGGGGAAAGCCATCTAAAATCCAACCATTCTGAGCATCAGGGTTTTCCAGTCTTTTTTGAACCATGTCAAGGATGAGTCTATCGGGAACTAAATCTCCTTTATCCATATATTCTTTGGCTTGAATACCCAAAAGAGATTTTTCTGCTACATTAGTGCGCAAAATATCACCCGTAGAAATATGAGGAACTTGGTAAGACTCTGCTATTAGAGATGCTTGTGTTCCTTTCCCTGCTCCTGGCGGACCCAAAAATACCAGCTTTACCACTATTGCTTCACCATTCCTTCGTATCTTTGGGAGATAACATAAGTTTGAATTTGTTTCGCTGTATCTATTGCTACACCTACTAGAATTAATAGAGAAGTAGCTCCTAAGCCTCTAAATGTAGGTACACGGGTGGCACTTTCTACTGCAGTAGGAACTATTGCTACTAAACCCAGGAAAATAGCTCCTAGGAAAGTTAAACGATTCAATACTTTCTCTATATACTCGCTAGTAGTTTTACCAGGGCGAATACCTGGAATACTTGCTCCCATTTTCTTCAGATTCTGCGACATATCCACTGGGTTCATAATTAGCGAAGCGTAGAAATAACTGAAGAATAGAATCAAAACGAAGTAAAATAAAGCATAAAGCCAAGGTGTAGGGCCACTAGGACTTATAGCAGTAGCAATCTGAGATATAACAGGGTTGTTGGCAAACTGAGCTAAGGATACAGGTAATATCAGAACTGCTGAGGCAAAGATAATTGGCATTACTCCACCTTGATTCAATCGTAAAGGTAGATAGCTTTTTGTTTCCCGATATAGTTTTCTACCTACTTGACGACGAGCGGAAAGTATTGGTATTCTGCGACTTCCTTCTTGTACAAATACAATACCCACAATCATTACAAGGAACACCAGCAGCAGAATAATCGCACGACCAACGATCGCCCGGTCTCCTCCTTCAAACAATTTAATGGTGTCCCCTAATGACTGAGGCAGTACAGCAACAATGTTGACAAAAATCAGTAAGGATGCGCCATTACCAATACCTCTTTCTGTGATTAACTCTGATATCCACATCACAAACATTGAGCCTGCGGTGATTGCCAAAATAGTTTTAGCGATAAATAAAGGTCCTGGATTAATTGCTACAGTTACAAATTCTCCATTAATCTCTCCAGATGAGTTATTAAGAAATATTGCTAAACCAAAGCTTTGTAAAACTGACCAACCCAACGCCACATAACGAGTAATTTGAGAAATCTTGCGACGTCCTGCCTCACCTTCATTTTTCTGCAAGTTTTCCAAACTTGGTAGAGCTGCGGTCATCAATTGAATAATAATTGATGCGTTAATATAGGGTATAATTCCTAATGCAAAAATACCTAATGCGGAAAAACCACCACCAGAAAAAAGGTCGAGGAATCCAGTTAAAGCCTGATTTCCAATTGTTTCTTTAAAAGCTTCTCTATCTATCCCTGGTACTGGTAGGTAAACACCTAAGCGCACCAACAGGAGTAAACCTATTGTTACGAGAATTCGCCCTCGCAACCCGGCTGCTTGGGCCATCTGCAAGAATGTCTCCTGAGCAGTTGGTGCCTTGTCTCTACTAATGTCCATATCTATTTGAGATTTTGTTTTTTATATTTTTGATTTTAGCAAAGTTGGGCAAAATCCTCCGCTTTCAGATATGTTAGTTATTTTGTCCCTCTGTTGAGTCTTCATTAGAGACAGTTTTAGAGCCGATTTCTTGGCAACTACCACCTGCTGCTTCTATTTTGCTCCGAGCTGAAGCTGTAAAAGCTGCTGCATGAACCTTGAGTGCAACGTTCAACTCTCCATCCCCCAGAATTTTAAGTGGACCATCGTCGCTGGTAATAATTCCAACCTCCATTAGGGAAGCAAGAGTTACCTCTGTGTTAGCTGGCAATGATGCCAACTTACTCACATTTATAATCGTGTATTTTTTCCGATTTACCATCGGAAAACCTTTTAATTTTGGCAAGCGGCGATACAGGGGGTTTTGGCCACCTTCAAACCCTGGTCTGGTGCTGCCACCAGAGCGAGATTTTTGACCCCGCATCCCTTTACCACAGCTTGCTCCTTGACCTGCGGAGATTCCCCGGCCTAATCTACGGCCGCGCTGTTGGGAACCTTTTTTTGGAATTGCATCTTTTAATCGCATATTTATTAATCTTGATTAGCTGTTAATTTATAGCACTACGCGAATAGGTTAGGACATTTACAAATGCTAAAACTCAGTCAGTAATTACTTTTGACTTGAGCGTAGGGCTATACCATAAGAAAATTTAGCTATTATAGCAGTCGCCATTATGAATTTAACTTCTGACTTCTTTTTTACCAGTGGTATAGTTTGGGACTAAACATATAAATTTTCTATAGGTACATCTCGCTCTTGAGCTACATCTGCTAATGTTCTCAAGGCATCTAAAGCGTTAACAGCAGCTCTGGCATTGTTTAATGGATTATTAGAGCCTAACTGTTTGGCTAATATATTCTGAACACCTGCAAGTTCCAGAACTGTTCTGACAGCTCCTCCTGCAATAACTCCCGTACCTGGTGCTGCTGGTCGCATCATTACTTTGGCTCCGCCACCAAAACCATTGACTGGGTGAGGAATAGAATTAGATTTTGTGAGTGGAACTTCTATGATATGTTTTTTACCATCGGCCACTCCTTTCTTAACAGCACCAATAACATCTGCTGCCTTACCTACTCCTACGCCTACTTGACCTTTCTCATTACCGACCACAACAATAGCCCGGAAACTCAGGTTTTTACCACCTTTTACAACTTTGGTGACTCGGCGAATTTGGACAACTCTTTCTTGCCATTCACTTTCTTTCTCTTTTGTACGGCTGCTTTTTTTTCGACGTTGTTGCTGCTCTGCCATAGTTCTTACCTTTTGTCAAGTTCATTGTTTATTTCTGTGACTTGTAATTACTTAGAAGTCTAACCCAGCTTCACGAGCTGCCTCAGCTAAGGCTTTAACACGACCATGATAAAGATTTCCACCACGGTCAAAAACTACTTTTTCTATTCCTTTTTCTAGCGATCGCTTGGCAATTAATTTTCCTACTTCTGTAGAAGCATCGCAGTTAGATCCTGATTTCACATTTGATTTTACTTCTAGCTCTACAGTTGAGGCTGCAACCAAGGTATGCTGTTTAGTATCATCAATTACTTGTGCATAGATATGCATATTTGAGCGAAACACTGATAACCTAGGACGATCTGGTGTTCCAGACACCTTTTTCCGGACTCGGCGATGTCGTTTTCTAATTGAGTCTTGACGAGTGTATTTCATTGTTTATTTCTTACCTGACTTACCCGCTTTGAGTTTAATCATTTCTCCGGCATAACGAATGCCTTTACCCTTATATACTTCTGGTGGACGAACAGCACGAATTCGTGCTGCGGTATTTCCCACTAATTCTTTATTAATACCATTAACAATGACATTGGTATTATTTTCTACCGCCACCTGAATACCTTCAGGAGCAGGCATTTCGACTGGTTTACTGTAACCCACGTTTAATACCAAAGTCTTGCCTTGAACTTGGGCACGATAACCTACACCTTGAATTAATAGTCGCTTTTCATATCCTTTAGATACACCTTCAACCATATTGGCAACGAGGGTGCGACACAAACCATATCGCTGGCGTGCCCGGCGAGACTCTTCTTGTGGTTTAACAATGATAGTTTCTTCTTGTTGTTCCACGGCTATTTCAGGTGGCAATACCCTAGAAAGTTCACCTTTAGGACCTTTGACTGTTACTTTTTGACCTTCAATGGTAATGGTCACTTTCTTCGGTATTGGGATTGGAAGTTTACCAATTCGTGACATAACTTCTTCTTATATTTAGGTATTTAGGTTGCTAGCTGTTTTTTTTGTTTTGCTTGATGAATAGCTAACTATTCATGTTGGTTATATTACCAAACATAGCAAAGAACTTCTCCGCCGATGCCTCTTTTTCTAGCTTCTCTATCAGTCATAATTCCACTAGATGTAGAAATAATAGCTATTCCTATTCCACCTAAAACCCGTGGTAATTCTTTACGATTTTTATAAACCCGCAGTCCTGGTTTACTAACTCGCTTCAGATATCTAATGATAGGTTGGCGATTTTTGCCTTTATATTTTAAAGAAATTACTAAGTATTTCTTAATACCTTCTCCTTCCTGTTCAAACTCACCAATAAAACCTTCCTCTTTCAAGACTTTGGCAATACTGCGAGTCATCTTTGTTGCTGGAACTTTTGTTGTTGTATGTTGCGCCATGCAAGAGTTGCGAATTCGCGTCAACATATCTGATATTGTGTCGTTAGCCGCCATTTTTTCCCCTTTTCTTTAACTCTTTAGTTAATTACTCTGGAAGGGCATTCCCATTTCTTTAAGTAGGGCACGGCCTTCTTCATCACTATTAGCTGTGGTAATAATTGAAATGTCCATTCCTCGAATTTGATCGATCTTGTCATATTCTATCTCTGGAAAAATCAGTTGTTCTTTGACGCCTAAACTATAATTGCCTCGACCATCAAAGCTTTTAGGATTTATGCCTCGAAAATCTCTAATTCTAGGTAATGCTAAATTAATTAGTCGATCTAGAAATTCATACATTCTTTCAGAACGTAGAGTAACCATAACTCCTACTGGCATTCCTTGACGAATTTTAAACCCAGCGATCGCTTTCTTTGCCCTAGTTACTACTGGTTTTTGACCTGTAATTGTAGCCATTTCCTTCATAGATGAATCTAAGGCTTTGGCATTTTGAGATGCTTCCCCTAAACCACGATTAACTGTTACTTTTACCAGCTTTGGTACTTGGTGAATATTTTTATACTTAAATTGCTCCATTAGTTTAGGAACAATTTTTTCATGGTAATATTTCTTTAGTCTTTCTGCCATAATTTTGCTTATTAGTTGAAGAATTTACTTGGGTTTAATCAATAATTTCTCCTGTTTTTTTGAGCTTTCGGACTTTACGACCGTCTTCTGTAAATGTATAACAAATACGACTAGCTACTTTTTCTTTAGTAGAATAGAGCATCACGTTAGAACTATGAATCGGAGCTTCAACAGTAACAATTTTACCTGATTCTCCTTCTTGCTGAGGTTTAACGTGCTTTGTTTTGACGTTAACATCTTTAACAACAACTTTGCTGATTTTTGGCAATACTTGGAGGATTTCACCTACCTTACCTTTATCTTTTCCAGCAATTACTTGAACTGTGTCACCTTTCTTAACGTGAATTTTATAGCGTACAGGTTTTCCCCTGGCAGTCATCAAGGGTTTTTTCTTTCTAGACATTACAGTACCTCCGGTGCTAGGGATACAATTTTAGTAAAATTTTTGTCTCGTAATTCACGAGCTACTGGGCCGAATACGCGAGTTCCCCGTGGATTTCCATCTTGGTTAATGATAACTGCTGCGTTATCATCAAACCTAATGCTCATACCACTATCTCGGCGCAGACCTTTTTTAGTTCTAACAACAACAGCTCTAACTACATCTGACTTTTTCACAGCCATATTAGGAGATGCGTCTTTAACTACACCTATAATTACATCACCTATGCGTGCATAGCGACGATTTCCACCACCGATTACACGGATACACATTATTTTGCGGGCACCGCTATTATCAGCGACATTTAATACACTTTCTTGTTGAATCATGGTGGTTTTTCTGAAATTTCTAGATGTTTATGCCAAACCAATTTTATTTCTTAAGTTTAGTTGGGATTTTAATGTTTTTAACTTTAATAGTTTCAATAGTTTTACTAAGACTAATAAAATCAACCATTAACTAACCTTAGAATTAATTATTTCAGCAACTTGCCAACGTTTAGTACGACTCAGAGGCCGAGTTTCTGTAATCCGAACGCGATCGCCTTCGTTACATTTATTTTCCTCGTCGTGAACTTTATATTTTTTAGTTTTAACAACTGTTTTACCGTACCTAGGGTGAGCAGAGCGGTTTTCTACTGCTACCACTATTGTTTTCTGCATTTTGTTGCTGACAACTACACCCACTCTTTCTTTAGCTGCCATAATTTTCCTTCTCTATTTTATGAGTTATAAAGTGTTCTTTATTTTTACCCTATAAATAAAATTCTTATCAAGTGTTAACAACAAATATTTTATTAACTGTAACACCTATTAATTTTTGATTTTTACTCAGGGCTTTCTTCTGTTTCAATGGAAGTAGAAGCTTCTACGACTTTAGCTAATTCCCGTTCTTTTTCTATTGTTAATAACTGAGCCAGTCGATGGCGGTTATGCTTGAACAGGTGTGGTTTTTCCATTCTTCCTGTACCTTTGAGGATGCGTAAATCGAACAATTCTCGCTTAACTTTAACTATTTCAGCAGTTAGTTCTTCATCACTCAATTCCCTGACTTCTGATATTTTCGGGAAAGGCATAAATTAATCCTCCTTAGGCTCCTCGCGTACAATAAACTTTGTCTTAATTGGCAACTTAAATGATGCCAAGCGCATAGCTTCACGAGCTATGTCTTCTGCCACCCCGCCCAACTCAAACATAATACGACCTGGTTTGACCACAGCCACCCAGTATTCAGGAGCACCTTTACCAGATCCCATACGAGTTTCTGCTGCTCTCATTGTAACTGGTTTATCTGGAAACACACGAATCCAGATTTTTCCACCCCTACGGATGTAACGAGTCATGGCACGACGAGCAGCTTCTATTTGACGGGAAGTAATCCAAGAAGGTTCTAATGCTTGGAGTGCGTATTGCCCGAAGGCAATGGTATTGCCACTATTAGCATTACCTCTCATCCGTCCGCGTTGCTGTTTGCGGAATTTTGTTCTTTTAGGACTTAACATAGTCTACTATTTTGTTCTTGATTTGGTATTTTCTGATCTAGAAGTCTCCAGAGTAGTTAACTATACTTTAGGGAAAAAAATAGTCAGAGTAAGAATTCTCAATTCTGATCGTTAGACCTGTCCTCATATTGCTGACGACGTTTTTGTTGTCTACGTTTTGGTTGCCTTTCTTGAGCACTGGCAATTTCTTCTTGACCAGGAATTATTTCTCCTTTGAAAATCCAAACTTTAATACCGAGGATACCGTAAATTGTTTTAGCAGTACAGTAGGCATAATCGATATCAGCTCTCAATGTATGTAAGGGTACACTACCTTCTCTTGTCACTTCAGTCCGAGCAATTTCTGCTCCGTTGACCCTGCCACTTACTTGTACCTTAATACCTTCTACACCAGCCTTTTGCGCTCTAGTTATAGCTTGACGTACAACTCGGCGAAAAGATACCCTTTTCTCTAGTTGTTGAGCGATGTATTCACCAATGAGCATGGCATCAGTGTCTACTTTTGTAACTTCAACAACGTTGATTCTAATTTGACGGTTGCTACCCAAAAGTTTTTGTAAGCCGACCCTCAAAGAATCAATACCTGCTCCACCTCGACCAACTACTACACCTGGCCTGGCTGTGCTAACTTCTAAGTCTATCTGCTCTGCTTTTCTCTCAATCCTGATTTGAGAAATTCCTGCATTAGCAAGAGTTGCCTTTACATATTTACGAATTTTGTAGTCTTCTTCCAACAGGTCTGGATAGTTCTTAGCGTCAGCGTACCAACGAGAACGATGCTCTTGGGTAATACCTAGCCTAAAACCAGTTGGATGTATTTTTTGTCCCATTACTCTTAATTTAGTGTTTTTATCTAATTGAGAAATTCCTCAGCTTACTTAATCGACTAAAGAAGCAACTGCGACTGTAATGTGACAGGTAGGCTTACGAATTTTGTAAGCACGACCTTGAGCACGGGGTCGATAACGTGGCAAGCAAGGGCCTTGGTCCGCAAAAGCCTTAGATATAACTAAGGTTTCTGGATCTATTCCTTGGTTATGCTCGGCATTTGCTGCTGCTGAACGTAATAGTTTCCGAATCGGAATGCAGGCTCGGTATGGCATAAATTCAAGTATAATTAATGCTTCCCGGTAAGAAATGCCACGAATTTGGTCAAGCACGCGCCGTACTTTAAACGGAGACATTCGGATATAGCGGGCTATTGCTTTTACTTCTGTACTGGTATCTACAGGCATACCTTTCTGCTCCATAAAACTGATACAAACCTCACATAACGTGACAATCTGATGTTTAGTTCCTGCTTCAACTGAGGCCGTAGGCGGTTACTCATCCACAAGTATTGACGATCAAGCTGACCGTATCTCTTAAATTAATAGTTGTTTAAATCAAAACAACTATAATTAGGGTAATAAACCCGGTTTTTTGTTTGGGTGGTAGGTCTTGTTATTTATCTTTTTGACTTTCTATCTGAACCGTGACCTCGATATGTCCTAGTCGGTGCAAATTCACCTAATTTATGACCTACCATCTGATCGGAGACGAAAACAGGAACGTGCTGACGTCCATTGTGTACGGCGATCGTATGACCTACCATATCAGGGATAATGGTTGAAGCTCTTGACCAAGTTTTAATTACCTGTTTTTCATTTTTAGCGTTTAAAGCTTCTATTTTCTTCAACAGATGATCTGCTATGAATGGTCCTTTTTTTAATGAACGAGACATAATTGAATTTATCGTTGATTGAATACAATTAAAATTCGAGAACTTATACTAGCTATCAGTTTTTAGAGCTAGGGGTTAAAAAATCTCCCCTTGTAAACCTTAAAACAAATGATTTTGCTGAGTGCTGACCGCTTCTTAGTTTTAGCTTTGACGACCACCTTTGCCTCGTTTCGATGATTTACGGCGACGTTGTACGATTAAAGCATCACTCTGTTTTTTCTTCTTACGGGTTTTCTTGCCCAATGCTGGCTTACCCCAAGGAGTAACAGGTCCACTTCTACCAACTGGTGCCCGACCTTCACCACCACCATGAGGGTGATCGACTGGGTTCATCACACTACCTCTAACAGTTGGTCTCTTGCCTTTCCAGCGATTACGGCCTGCTTTACCTAGACTAATATTCCTATGCTCAATATTGCCTATTTGGCCTAGAGTTGCATAGCAGCTTGCTCTGATTTTACGTCGTTCACCAGAGGGGAGTTTGATTGTTACATACTCACCTTCTTTAGCTACTACTTGAGCTACAGCACCAGCAGAACGCGCTATTTGTCCTCCTTTACCAGGAACTAGTTCTATGTTATGAACGTCTGTACCCAAGGGAATTTTACTTAGAGGTAAAGCGTTGCCGATCTCTAGTGGAGCGTTGACGCCAGAGGTGATTAATGTACCAACTTTTAATCCGACTGGATGTAGGATATAGCGTTTTTCTCCATCTTGATAATGTAGTAATGCTATTCTGGCATTCCGGTTGGGATCGTATTCTATTGCTGCTACTTTAGCTGGAATATTATGTTTGTTACGATGGAAGTCTATAATACGATATAGTTTCTTACTACCTCCGCCTCGGTGACGACAGGTTATTACACCACGGTTATTACGACCCTTTTTTCTATGTTTGAATTTTACCAGAGATTTTTCTGGTTTCGAGCGAGTTACTTCCGCGAAGTCGGAAACACTCTGTTCTCGGGTACTTGATGTATAGGGTCGGTAGGAACGAATACCCATAATTTATGATCTATGCCAATATATTTTACAGATTAATTGCTTTAAATTGCTCAGAGATTTTTTATCAAAATAATCGGAGCCAAAAGCCCGCATTTTAATCAGTTAGCAGTTATCAGTTAAATATTTTTTCTAGTTCTATCACGCGTCACTAAAGTAAGAATTTAACTTCTGAATTCTTAGCTTCAGAAATCCCCGTTACAAAAACAACTTCTGACTTCTGACTTCTAACTTCGTTATAGGTCTGGGAACAGAATTTTTCTAATTGGTTCCCCATCTTCTAGGGTGACAATAGCTCTTTTATATCGAGGTTTAAAACCTATAAATTTGCCTACTCTGCGTTTTTTTCTTGGTAAGTTTAGGGTATTGATACCTGTGACTTTTACCTCAAACAATTGCTCAATTACTTCTTTGATCATTGGCTTTGTTGCCCTTGGATCTACATCAAATGTATATTGATTTAGCTCCATTAACCTAGTAGCTTTTTCTGTGACAACTGGGTTTTTAATAATATCTACTAAGTCTCGTGAATCAAGTTTCATCTCCGTAGACCTCCTGAATTTTCGCAATTGCTGTTGCAGTTGCTATAATTTTGTCTGCTGCTAGAATATCGTAAATATTCAAATTGTTGGCTAGGATTATTTTTAGCTTGGCAACGTTACGACCTGACAAATATACGTTTTCTTGTTTCTCTGGTAAAACCAAAAGAATTTTTGCTTCTGTATCTACTCCCCAACGAGCGATCGCTTGCATTAATTCTTTAGTTTTTGGTTTTGTGAATTGTTCCGCAAAGTCTTCTATAACTGTTAAATCTTCTGAGCGACTTTGGAAAGCAGTGCTAAGTGCCAGACGTTTTTCCTTACGGTTGAGTTTGTGGGAATAGTCTCTTGGTTTAGGACCAAAAATTACACCACCACCTCGCCATAGGGGCGAACGAATTGAACCTGCTCTTGCTCTTCCTGTTCCTTTTTGTCGCCAAGGTTTACGACCACCACCTCTAACTTCCGATCTGGTTTTGGTGCTGGCTGTTCCCTGGCGGTTATTTGCCATTTGTAGTCTTAGGGATCTGTGAACAACATGAGCGGCACTTTCTTCTTTCGCTACTCGTAAGTTGAGAGTTGCTTGCCCAGTTTCTTCACCTTGCCAGTTTTTTATGACACAATCAACCATCTTTTTTTCTCAAAAATTTTTTCTATTTTTGACCTACTATGTTTGCTGGAGCAATACTAATTAATGCACCTGGTTTACCAGGAATAGTTCCTTTAATCAGCAATAAGTTACGTTCGTCATCTATTCTCACGACTTTGAGTTTTCTAGTAGTGACTCTCACGTTTCCTAACTGCCCTGCCATTTTCTTACCTGGATAAACACGTCCTGGAGTTGTTCCTGGGCCTGTAGAACCTGGTAAACGGTGGTTTTTAGAACCGTGTGCCATTGGTCCACGTCTAAAGTTATGACGTTTTTGATAACCAGCAAAGCCTTTTCCGATACTTTTTCCTGTCACATCTACCAGTTGACCTGCTTCAAATAGATCGACTTTTATTTGTTGACCTAATTCAAAGTTACCTGTATTGTCTACTCTGTATTCTCGTAGATGACGTAAGGGAGTACCACCTGATTTAACTAAATGCCCTTGTTGAGCATTGGTTAAATATTTATTAACTTCTTTTGGTTCTTTTGTATTTAGTTTACGGGTTTTATTTTTGGCTTCACCATATCCAATTTGAACTGCAGTATAACCATCTGTTTGTTCAGTTTTGATTTGGGTAACTACACATGGTCCGGCTTGAACAACTGTTACAGGAATTGCTTTTCCGGTTTCAGCTTCAAATACTTGTGTCATGCCTAGTTTTGTGCCAAGGATACCAACTACCACTGTCGCTCTCCTTTATTTTTTTATGCACTACAACATTATATTAATGGAAATAAATCATCATTTTTATTATTCTAATGACATATCTATTTCCAAGTCGTAAATCATACTATTAATCTGTAGGACTTACGCAAAAACCAGGTCTATCAATGATATTTCCTAATTTTAAAAATAATAATCAGGGTAATAAACCTGGTTTCTTGTTTGGGTGTGTAAGTCCTGAATCTAGATGTTTTAATATAGACTATTTATAGAGAATTGCATCTCAGTTAGGTCTCGTACTTGCAGGCAATAACCCGCAATACTTTGACACCATATTTATTCAGATAAATTCAGGAACTAATACTTAGCAGTAAAAAACCTTATCGCCTGTTGAAGACGATATTATTTTTTTAACTTTGTTGTCTTTAATTTATCTAGTTATGACTGTATATTCGCCAGGACTTGAGTAGCTTGCCACTCAGTATCCGTTTGATTATTTGTTAACAGCCTCTAACAAATAATTCCTATTTCATCCTATAAGTTAAGTATGGATTAGTCTTATCCTTACTTTACTTTGTTACATAAAAATAGGTGGTTAATGCCTTAAAGGCCAAACAAACCTTTTTTCGGCGACAATATATTATTGTATATTATTTACTAATACTTGTCTAGAGGTTGAAACAATTTTTTTTTGAAGTTGCTAGGAACACAAGTATCTTTGGTTTAAGTAACTATAATGTAGACCAAGTATAATCAGCTAGGATCTAAGAATTTAGGGACAAAATTAAGCATGGCATTGATTACAACTGGTCGAGGAATAATTCGGGATTTAGAGAAGTCTGGATCTTTGGCCGTTTATGTTCCTTTGGAAGGAGGATTTGAAGGGCGGTATCAACGTCGTTTAAGAGCTTCTGGCTATGTAACTCACAATATTACTGCTAGAGGATTAGGTGATTTGGCCATGTATCTCACAGGGGTACATGGAGTTAGACCTCCTCACTTAGGTAAGAAAACTGTAGGTAATGGTGCAGCGGTTGGCTATGTCTACTATGTACCACCAATTGTTAGCTATAAATTGGAACATTTACCATCTAAGGCTAAGGGTTTGATTCTGTGGATTATAGAAGGTCAGATTTTATCTAGTCAAGAAATTGAGTATTTAACTGGCCTACCTAAGTCGGAACCACGAGTAAAGGTCATCGTGGAAATGGGTGGCGATCGCTTCTTTAGGTGGACACCACTTCAAGATACTTTGGTACCTGCTTAGGGATTAGGGGAGTGAGGGAGTAGGGGAGCAGGGGAGTATTTTTCAATCTTTTTCTTGTATTGCCTCTATTCCACTTACTACTCCGTACCTCAAAGATTTAATCACCATTGATTCTAAATGGATTCTATAGGTAAGAACTAATAGATACCAGATAAGTCTAATCCATAATTTGTCTAGTGAGGCATTAGTGGGTGAAAGACAAAACCTCAACTATAATAAATCTTTGTTGGGGTACTTCACCTTTGTACCTCGGATTTTTTTGAGCTAAAAGCTACCATATAAGCGTGAGAGAACGCTACTATCCTTTAAATTCCCTAAAAGAAGGCCACTGGTTTAAGTTGATCTGTGGGGCCAGCTTTCAACACCTGCCAACGGTGAGAAATTTAACATTAGCTTATACTTTGGCAGGTGCAGATTGTATTGATGTGGCTGCAGATCCAGCAGCGATCGCTGCGGCGAAAGAGGCTGTGGAAGTTGCATCTAGGCTCAATACTTGGGCCAAAAATCGAGGATTGGCCGGCCAAGCAAGGCCATTGATCATGGTCAGCATCAATGATGGAGAAGATCCTCATTTTCGGAAAGCTGAGTTTGACTCCGCCATTTGCCCTACAGACTGTTGGCGACCTTGTGAGAAAGTATGTCCAGCAGAAGCTATAGTTTTTTCTGAAAATAGAGATGGTGTAATACCTGACTATTCAGGAGTGATAGATGAACTTTGCTACGGTTGTGGCAGGTGTTTGTCTGTATGTCCTAATCAACTAATACAGGCTCGCTCTTATGTATCTACTCCTAGTTCTATTGCATCATTAGTATTGCCGACTGGTGTAGATGCTATAGAAATTCATACCCAAGTTGGAAGAGAAACTGATTTTCAGCGACTCTGGAAAAGTATAAAACCTTGGGTAAATCAGTTAAAACTAATAGCAATTAGTTGCCCGGATGGGGAAGGGCTAATAGAATATTTACATAGTCTCTATGAAATTATCTCTCCTCTTCCTTGTACTCTAATTTGGCAAACTGATGGTAAGCCAATGAGTGGAGATATTGGGGCAGGTACTACCGCAGCTACAATTAAATTGAGTCAAAAGGTGCTAGATGCACGATTACCAGGGTATGTACAACTAGCAGGTGGTACAAACAATTCTACCATAGCCAAGCTAATGGCTGCGGGTTTGCTAGCAAACAAGATCCAGGAACAAGACAAAGAATCCATCAATAATTTAAATACTCCCATTTCAGAAAATAAATTTGTTGCTGGTGTAGCTTATGGTAGTTACGCCCGTGTTCTGTTGTCACCAATTTTGGAAAAATTAGAAAAAATGCACAAATTACAACTAAAAGCAATTGAATTTGCCTGTGAGGGAACTGGTGTCAAGGTAAATGACGTTAATCAACACCGGAGTAAAAACTCTCAACTAACAAAGCTAGAAACTGTACCAGAAATTCTTTGGGAAGCTGTCAGTTTAGCTAATTCTCTAGTTTCCCAAATTAAAAGATTGGAGATAGGCAAGAGTCTGAATTAATGTGAGCTTTCATAAACCAAGGTTTCAGTTTTTGCCTCTCATCGATCTCTTTTATCACCCATGTAGATAAAGTCACTTTAAACAAAGAATGCACATTACAGACGACCTTTATAGATTATTAGAAATTGTGCCGGATCAAATCAGACGGCCATTACAGCAGCATCAAGAGCGAAATCATCTGATTGAAATTGTGATGGATCTGGGTCGTCTCCCAGAAGCTCGTTTTCCATCCCACGCAGAATATCTGGGAGAAATTCCTGTTTCGAGAAAAGACCTCAGTTATTCTATAGAACGAATTGGCAATTTTAGCAGCGATAATCGAGCAGGTATTGAGCAGACGCTACACCGAATTAGTGCTATGCGTAACCGCACTGGAGAAGTTATTGGTTTGACTTGCCGAGTGGGGCGGGCAGTATTTGGCACAATTGCTATGATTCGTGAATTGGTCGAAACGGGAAGGTCAATTTTGATGCTTGGTCGCCCGGGTGTAGGAAAAACAACGGCACTACGAGAAATTGCCAGGGTGCTGGCTGATGAACTAGAAAAACGGGTCGTAATTATCGATACTTCTAATGAAATTGCTGGAGATGGAGATATTCCTCACCCTGCTATTGGTCGTGCCCGCCGGATGCAAGTTGCTAGTCCTGAACAACAGCATCGAGTAATGATTGAGGCAGTGGAAAATCATATGCCAGAGGTGATTGTGATTGATGAGATTGGCACAGAATTGGAAGCTCTGGCAGCGAGAACAATTGCAGAACGTGGCGTGCAATTGGTGGGTACTGCTCATGGAAATCAGATTGAAAATTTGGTGAAAAATCCAACTTTATCGGATTTAATCGGGGGTATTCAGGCTGTCACTTTGGGAGATGATGAGGCACGACGACGGGGTTCTCAAAAGACTGTTTTGGAACGTAAAGCACCCCCAACTTTTGAAATTGCTGTGGAAATGTTGGAAAGGCATCGTTGGGTGGTTCACGAGCAGGTGGCTAATACTGTTGATGCTTTGCTGCGGGGGCAAAAACCTAATCCACAGGTGAGGACTATGGATGATACTGGTGAAGTGAAGATTAAACGAGAGTTTAATACTCCCACTGGCTTGGGTTCGGGTGTTAATCATAATGCAGGAGGATTACTCCGACAGTCGGGGGAAATGTTGACTTCGGGTGGTGGTTTTCGGGATTCTGGTTATATGATGCCGTTGTCGAAGACAGGTCAAATTAGTCAACCAGCAGAGTTTTCTGAAGCAAAGTCTTTTGAAAAGTTGTTAGATGAGTCTTTATCTGGCAAAGGGATGTTTTCTCCTGATACAGCAGGACGTTGGGAAGCTAAAGATACGGGGCCAAATGGTGAAGATTTGCCTTTGCATATCTATCCTTATGCTATTCCACGTCATCAAATGGAACAGGTGATTACTACTTTGGGTTTGCCTGTGGTTTTGACTAAGGATATTGATAGTGCGGATGTGGTTTTGGCTTTGCGATCGCACACACGGAAACAATCTAAGTTACGTCATGCGGCTAAGAGTCGTCATGTACCTATTCATGTGATTAAGAATAGCGGTTTGCCTCAAATTGCTAAGGCGTTGCGACGGCTATTGGATATGGAAGATCCTGCTACTCCTGAGTTTGCTGATTTGAATTTGTTTGCTGCTTCAGCTTCTGAGGATGAGATGGAGGCATTGGAGGAAACACGGTTGGCGGTGGAGCAAATTGTGATTCCGAAGGGGCAACCTGTTGAGCTTTTACCTCGGTCTCCGAAGGTGCGTAAGATGCAGCATGAGTTGGTTGAGCATTATCGCTTAAAGTCTGCTAGTTTTGGGGATGAACCTAACCGACGTTTGCGTATTTATCCAGCGTAGTTGAAGAGAGTGTGGCTCACACGGATGATGGCACGGATATACGGATTAAGTTCTGGTAGGGTGCGTTTCACTGCGTGACATGAAAATGAAATGTAACGCACCGTTTATCCTAAATGTTATGGTGCGTTATGCTTCGCGATATGAAAATGAAATGTAATGCACCGCTATTTCTCAATTCTCTTTCAAATCTCACTAAATTTCATTTTAACTGAATCAATATCTTTTCCCCAAGGTGAAATAATGTATGATTCATATTCGCAGTTTTCTGCAATAAATTTATCAATATCTTCATTGAAGGTTATCTTTTTTTCAGAAATTTCCTCCACCTTCTCGATTTTTTTTGTTATGTAACTTTTTAGAGCGGTTTTCATATTATTGATTAAAGTGGCATCAGGTATTTCCGATGTGAATTTTATAAAAGTTTCTTGAGCTAAAATAATATCCATCATCATCGAAGTCTGTTTATCATCATATCCACTACCTATTTGTATTTATCGTGAACTGATATTGTTAATTAAGGCTCTAAATAAGTAAACTGGTTGTCGGTTATTAGTGTCTTTAGCTTTATCAATTTTTCTGTACTTTTCTCTTATGTATTTTAATACCTCAATTAAAGAATCAGACATATTTCTACTTATGATAGAGGATTCTGTATAATAAGAGTAATTAGGAAATAAATTCGTCTCCACAAACAGTGTCAATATATAGCTACATTCTTCTAAAAAATTTTCTCTATATTTAGCAGAATATTGTCGTGAATAGTTCAAAGATAACTGATAGATACATAAGCATCCTAAAATTTGTGTAATAGGTATAACTATTTGAATTTTAGTAAAATACTGCCTACAGAAAATATCTATCAAGTATAGAGATTCTTTTAGATATTTATTGTAAAGTGATGCTAAATCAATTTCACTTTCATTGAAGATACCTATTTTGTCAAAAGCAGTATCATAACTTTTATTCTCAATTAGACTTAATTTATAAATTTTACAATCTTCTCCACCCTTATAAATTTCCACATCTTCTCCACCCTTATAAGTTTCAACATCTTCTTCACCCGATATATGTCTTATTATTATTATGCGTTTTCTTATTTCTAAGATACTCGAATTAATTTTGGATAAATCACTGATATGAGACTCTATCGCATTAATAAATAGTACAGCAAATTCTGTTTTTTCTTTTCTATCAGTGAAATACCTAATCAAAGTATTACCTAGAAACATACTTGCTGTCGTTGCTAAAATAGTTACTAATGGAAAATTTAATATATACTGATATCCCTCAAAAAAGGTGTTTATATTATTAACATTTACTGATATGATTTCAAAAATAAACGGTAACAATATAAAAGAGATACTGGAAATTATGATGCCAAAGGGTTTTTCCTTAAGCATAAAAACACTGAAACTATAATGCTCAAGGGATTTTCCTTATGCATAAAATACACTAAAACTATTAATCCTAAAAAAAAGCCAATCAGTGCAGGGATAATATCTTGCAGTTGAGCAATCATAATCTTATCTATATTAAAAATTTAGTTTGCCTAGAAATCAGAAGGTATTACCTTAAATCAAATTCCATCATATAAAATTATTATCAAAAATTTCTATAAAAAAAGGTGGGGAAAACCCTCCCTAAAATTAACAGTAATTATAGTAGTCGCTATTACTACTAATTATCAAATTATCCTAAGTTTTACAGTGCGTTAAGCTCCGCTAATACACTCTACTAGACCTGATAACTGAAAAAAAAGGTGGGGAAAACCCTCCCTAAAATTAACAGTAATTATAGTAGTCGCTA
>NZ_JBNHER010000031.1:39918-66870 GCF_050015975.1 Dapis purpurea BLCC-M126
TTACTACTAATTATCAAATTATCCTAAATTTTACGGTGCGTTACGCTCCGCTAACACACCCTACTAGAGCTGATAACTGAAATATTGCTATAGTGAAATTGATAGAGAAAAAAACCGAAATAAAATTATATCTAAATTACACAGAAAATCCTAGTTATTTTGCTCCCTATTTAAAACATCAAGGACGCACGATAGAAGAACAAATACGTCTGAATCAACCAGCAATGAATGGTTAAAAAAACAAATAGAAGAAAAAGTCACAGAAACTGAATTACAAATTAGACGAAAAAACTTATAAATATTAAAACAAATTATGGATAGTTTTCGACCATCAGGACACAAATTATATAGGTAAGAATGATAGTTTTTATTGACAGTGGTGTTTTAGGTTTACTATCATATCAAACGCGAAAAATTAGAACTTAAATAATGTCAATAATGGCTTTAATTCCTAAATGTTAAACATTTGATTCGTTTTATTAATGCTCAAAAATGGTTTGAGATTAGATATTAATATTATGTTCGGTTGAAGGGAGCTAGAGTCTAGTAGGGTGCGTTAATAAAATATAACGCACCCTACAAATTTTGCTATACTACTGTTAATATCATGTCAGGATAATTAGCAATCAAAAAAATAGCTATTCCTGATACTTTAAAACTTTTTCCTCTTCCCTCCTAACTTCTGACTACTGACTCCTGACTCCTGACTCCTAACCGAAAAATAATGAATCCGACTTTATCACAAAAGTTTATTCAATTAATTGCTGATTATACAGGTCTGCATATTCGAGAGCAAGATTATGACAATTTGTGTAATAAAATATTTTTGCGCATTAAATTACTAAAATTATCTTCTCCAGAACAATATTATCAACTTTTAGAAAGTCAAGATAAAACAAGTAAAGATGAATGGGAAAAATTCATAATATTGTTAACTGTAACTGAAACTTATTTCTTTCGAGACCAGGGACAGTTGGGATTACTCAAAAATGTTATTCTGCCAAAAATTATTAAGTCTAAAATAGCATCTAACGAAAAAAAAATAAAGATTTGGAGTGCAGGTTGTTCTACGGGAGAAGAAGCTTACTCTTTAGCAATTATGGTTCAAGAATTAATTCCTGACTGGCAAGAATGGAATATTTTAATTTTGGGAACAGATATTAATGAAGTAGTACTGGCGAAGGCAAAAGAAGGTGTTTATAGTCATTGGTCGTTTCGTTTAATAAATAAGCAAATACAAAATAAGTATTTTTATGAATTTCAGGGAGAATGGCAACTTGACGAACAAGTAAAAGAAATAGTTAAGTTTGAAAATATAAATTTGGTTCAAGATAATTTTCCTAATTATACTGATTTAATTTTATGTCGCAATGTCTTTATCTATTTTGAAGCAAAGCATATTTCATTAGTGATGAAAAAATTTTATAAATCTCTGAAAAAGGGAGGGTATTTGATAACTGCTCATGCGGAGTTATACGGTCAAGCAATTAGTCAATTTCAGGTTAAAATTTTTCCAGAATCTTTAGTTTATCAGCGTTCTGAAGACGGGGAATATGAAAATAACTTGGCTGATAGTTTGCCGATACTTGCAGAAAAGACGATACCTATAAAGAAAAGTTTGAAGTCTTCATTTACTAATTCAAGATATGAAAGCAAAATATCGAGTGATTCTGGTATTGGCAATGATACTAAAAAACAAATATTATTTGATTTAAACAGGAAAAATAATCAAAATCAAAAAGATGAAATAACCAGAGAAATTAATCAAAAAAATAGTAATCTGCAACTTAGTCAATCCGAGAATTTGTTGTTAGAAGCAGCAGAATTATTTGCAGCTAAAGCTTATACTGATGCTATTAAAAAAGCAGAAAAATTTCTTAGTCTAAATCCAAAAAATTTTAGGGTGTATAAGTTACTCGCTCAGTTGTATGCAAATATAGGTAAGTATGAGCCTGCTACTTTTTATTGTAATCAAGCAATAGAAATAAATGCTTCTTCAGTAGAGCCTTATTATTTGCTGGTTAATATAGCAGAAGAACAAGGGGATATAGAAGGGGCAAAAATTTTTTTAAAGCGAATAATTTATCTTCTCCCACAAGAGATACCTGCTTATATAGAACTTGGTTCACTATATGCAGCAGAAAAAAATATTATCCGGGCAAAAAAGATGAAAAATATAGCTTTAGAATTACTGAGAAAGTTACCTGCAAATTATCTTATAGAATATAAAGGAGGAATCAAAGTTTCTCAATTGATTGAGTATTTAGAAGCGGGGGCTTAAACAATAAATCGGGTTTATTGCTATGATTATTTTGATTATGAATGTCCTGGATAAACTTGGTTTATGCCTAGTCTAGAAAATTAATAAAAAACAAATATGGAAAATAAATCATATCTGATATTTTTACATAATAACTGTTTTTATGGAGTAGAAGCACTGTCAGTTAGAGAAATATTTTTATTACCAGAAGTAACGGCGATCGCGGAAATGCCAAACCCTATTATTGGTGTGATTAATCTTAGAGGAGATGTATTACCTGTAATGGATCTAAATCTTCGTTTTGGGTATCAGCAGCAAGAATATTCTTTGACAGATAGTTTGATTGTGATAGAGTGGGAGGAATCTACTATTGGTATTATTGTCAATCAAGTTTACGAAGTCAAAGATATTCCAGCAACAGAAATAACAACAGAAATATATAGTCAAGGAGAATTATCTAATCAGGGAGGTGATAGAAATCATAAATTACATTTGGTTACAGGTTTAGCTAAGTTGGAAGAAAAATTAATTACTTTATTATCTAGTAATAATCTTATTAGATATATGGAAGAAGTAGCTGAATTTTCTATAGATAATCAGGATAGTATAGGTGCTTTAGTTAAAGAAAATTCCTTAGAAAAAGCTGAATATCAAGAATATTCAAAATTAATATTTTGCCAAAATGCTACATCACAAGAAAGAGCTATCTTCCAAGAGCGAGCAAAAAATTTGAGATTAGAAACTCAAAGTCAAGATTTTAGTAACTTAATTCCACTAGCGGTAATTGGTTTAAATAAAGAATATTTTGCCATGAATTTAGCAATAGTACGGGAGTTTACTGATATTCACAAAGTTACTCCTATTCCTTGTACTCCTGAACATATTTTTGGTAATATTAATTTACGGGGTGAGATTGTCACTTTGTTGGATATTCGAGGTGTTTTAAATATGCCGATTCAGGCAATAGAAAGTAATAAAAATAAAGCACTAATATTTGAGGTAGATGATTTAGTAGCTGGTATTAGGGTAGATGAAGTATTTGATGTTATGTATCTTAATCCTTTAGATATTAAGTCAATTCCTACTGCAATTAATCATTCTCAAGCTCACAATGAATATTTATTAGGAACTGCTATTTATCGAGAAAAGATGATGAGTATTATAAATTTTCAGAAAATTCTTACATATAAAGGTTTAATTGTGGAACAAGAAGTTTAGCTTAGTCATAAATTATACCATTTCTCAAAAATTTTGAAACACGTATCTTGAGTACTATCCCTTACCCATAAGTTTTATAAGCATTGCAGGGTGGGGAGTGTGGGGAGTATGGAGAGATGGTTTAAGTAGCTAGTCAGAGTTGGCAAATGGTGAAATTGCCTTATTCAGTTTTAGTCACCTTTGTCCTAGATATGAGAAATGGCAGGTTTGTCTTCTCTTCCCTTCCCCCTCTTCCTCCTTTCCCCTATCCTGTAAGGAATTCGATCTTATCTGGGTAAAGCATAGATCTTGAGTATGGGAGAAAGATTGTTGTTGCGTTACCCTTACGGGAAGCAAGCTACCTCCCTCAACCGAACCTATACTTATTGCAACATTTTAGTTATGTCACGCCACTATGCCTGGATTTAATATTCCTTTTACAAACAGTCTCTTAAAGCCTCTCTTTTTAAGGAAAAAAAGCGCTCGCGTTAGCGAAGCGCCTGTGCAAGAGGCAGCGCCTGTGCAAGAGACAGCATTTCGTTAGGATGAGATAACGAGGTTTCTCGAAGTAAGCCATATCCAATCAACTAAGAAAAAAATAACAGGTGATTTTCTGATAATTCAATCAAGTACGGTTTTAAGCAGATGTAATTATCCATTAATGAACTACTTGCTTCAAATATTAAATTAATTATCTGGAGGTATTAAATATAAATATTTAATTGTGAAACAATAGTAGTAGTTAAATCAAAAATCAATAATTAACTAATTGAAAAAAAAAATTATGTGGGAAAAATTTAAATTTAAAAACATTTTATTGTTAGCATATACAATTCCCGTGGTTTTATTCCTAGGGCTAGCAGGAATAGTTTATGGGACTGCTAATAAAGTATTTGAGACTTTAAAAGAAGTTGAAAGAGTACAAGTTTTAGTTCTAGATACAAATAAGGTTACATTAAATGAAGAAAAAATGGTTAGTAGCCTTCGTGGTTATCTAGCTGTTCAAAAAGAAGTATTTATCGACGAATATAATGAAGCTTCAAAGTTATTAGATACAACTATTCAGTCTGTAAGAGCATCAATTGATGTTCCTGGGAATAAAAAAAATTTAGACAAAATGGAGCAGGTTAAAAATGATTTTCAATCTTTTGCTAATCAAGTTATAAAATTGGCAAAAGAGGGTAAGCAAACTGAGGCTGTAGCTTTATTTAATACTTTCCAAGGTCAACAATTACTTGATGAATTTGAAAGATTAAGTAATGAATTTGTGACTACAAAAAAAGAATTACTTAAAGCAGAAACAGAAGGAACTAAAAATAATTTAATTGTCTTGTTATGGTTACTAGGTATAGGTTCAATATTGTTGATAGTTATTGCAAGTATTATGGGAGTAACAATCACAACTAAGATTAGTGAAATAATTAATAATACAACTGAAAATATAGTAAATTTTTCTACAGAACTTTCTGCTACAATAACTCAGCAAGAACGTACTGCCGCTCAACAAGCTAGTTCTGTAAATGAAACTACTACAACTATGGAAGAATTAGGTGCTTCTTCTCAAGCAACAGCAGAACAAGCTGAAGCAGCAGCAGGAGCAGCAACACAAGCTTTAAGTTTAGCTGAAGAGGGAACAGAGGCGGTAGATACAAGTTTAGAAGGAATGGGTTCTTTAAGTGAAAAAGTAGAGGCGATCGCTCAACAAATTACTCGTTTAAGTGAACAAACAAATCAAATTGGTAATATTTCTCAGCTTGTTGGTGACTTGGCTAATCAAACTAATATGTTAGCTTTAAATGCAGCAGTAGAAGCTGTTCGTGCTGGAGAACATGGTAAAGGTTTTGGTGTTGTTGCTAGTGAAATTCGTAAATTAGCAGATGAAAGTAGAAAGTCTGCGGAAAAAATCTATACATTAGTTGCTGATATTCAAACATCAATTAATTCTACAGTTATGGCAACAGAAGCAGGTACAAAAAATGTAGAATTAGGAGTAAAAATTGCTCAACAAACAGCCACAACTTTTAATGGTGTTAAAGATTCAATTAATAATGTTGTTTTAAATAATCAGCAAATTTCTCTTAATATTAAACAGCAAGCGATCGCTATTAAGCAAGTAGTAGATGCGATGAATGAGTTGAATACAGGGGCGCAAGAAACAGCGAGTGGTTTAGGGCAAATTCAACAAGGGATTCAAAAACTTAATGAAGTTAGTACAGATTTAAAGTCTATTGTATGAATTAGAATGAAGTTAGTACAGATTTAAAGTCTATTGTATGAATTAGGGAGTAGGGGAGAATGGAGAATTGATAATTGATAATGAAATATTTTTTTTAATCTCTAATTTTCTATCTAACTCTCTAATGCTCTAATTATCTATTATCCATTCTAAATTTCCCAAAAATAATGCTATACTTCCTCAAGACTTCAGTTATTAAGTAATAAGTAAGATTCAGTAATTTTTTTAATGATTCGTTTCCTAAGAGCAAAGATATTTTATAGCAATTACCAAAAGTAATGTTATACTTAGGTGGATCTTCAATTATTAAGTTGTTTAGACAGGTAGAATAACTTTTTTAAAATTACTGAATGGTTAATGTCAATTATTCTTATTTTTACTTCTCCCGCACTCCCCTACTCAATAAAATGTAGAAAAGTTTTTGATAAATGGTATTATTCTTACTCCCTACTACCTGTACCAAAAATGAAATTAACAAAAAAAAATTACTATATTTTTTTTGTAATCTCCAGCTTGATTTTATCATGTATAGCAGTTGATTCTATCTATTAAATCGACAGTAAAAGTTACCTAGGAAGGAAGCAAAACTACTGTTAAAAGTTAAAAAATTGCTCAGGAAATGGGCGAGATATTTGGTGGGGTAAAGGAGGTAGCAAATGAAGGTGCATTGAGTAGTCAACAAATTGCTTTAATAGTTCAACAACAAGCTGGAGCTATTCAACAAGTGCTTGGAGGTATTAATACTCTTAACATTGCGGCTCAACAAACAAAAACTGGTATTTATCAGACAAAAATTGGGACAAAAAAACTGAGTGAAACAGCTATAAAATTAAATGGTGAGGTTTAATTTACGGAAATTAGCTTTTCAGCAAATAATAAGTTATTTTACTCACTATTTTTAATGTACTGATTAATTATACAAAGGACTGTATTTTATTACAAATTATTATTTTTTTATTAGATACTGAATGTATCAGTAAATCTAAGAAAGTTAATAGGGTGTAGGGAATAGGACTGGAGACAAGAACAGAACTACTGGCAATTCAGTTAATATTTCTAGAATCATTGACTAAAATATAGTTAATTCTCAAATAGTCAAGACTTTTGCTATTCTCTATACACCATAAATGTAAATTAATCTCATCACCTCAAGCCTACATATTTTATTTACAAACACTATCGATATAATTAAAAAATTAAGTTAAGAGTAAAAGCTATTATGATGTTCAAATTTGCTCAGATTAGGTATTGGATTTTTGCTGGATATTTACTCCCAGTTATTATGTCAGTTATATCAGGAGTAATTATATCAAATCATGTGCAAGAAGCTATAGAATATGCAAAAAAATTAACAACCTCTTTTACAATTAGAGAAAACTTGGGGGACCTAGAAATTCAAGTTCAAGGAATGTCATCAAATATTAGAGGGTACTTAATTCAAAAAAATACAGATTCTTTGAAAAGATACAATAAAGCAAAAACTAGGTATAAAACTCTCGCTAATAATTTAGACTTATTAATTACAGATGAACAACACAAGGAGATATTTGAGGAAATTAATGAATTAACAACAAAGCTAATTTTATATCACCAGGAGTTAATTAATTTAATTGATGCTAATCAAGTAGAAGCAGCAATTCAAAAGTGGAGAATTGGAGTAGGTCGAGATTTATCCGATCAAATATCAGACCAATTAGATGCTTTTATAAAAATAGAACAAGAGATTGTTCAAACCTCAGAAAAACAGCAAGAGGAAGACTTAAGAGAATTAGCTAATATAGTTTGGATTAATACAGCTATATCTCTATTTGCAGTCTTGGGAATTGGTATTTTCATTATTTCAATAATAGTTAAAAAGATTAATCAGCAAGCTAATGCTATTGCTTCAGCAGTAACTCAAATTGCCATAACAATAGAAGAACAAGAAAAATTAGCAATACAGCAAGGGACTTCAGTTAATCAAACTACAACCAGTATAGATGAATTAGCTGCTTCTTCCCGTCAATCTGCAGAACAAGCTCAAGCTGCATCTACTGGAGCTAATCAGGTATTAGTATTAGCAAGTAGGGATCAAAATACAAAACAGCATAGTTTAAAAGATAAAATTGGTAAAATTAAGTCTCAAATTATGCGTTTAAGTGAACATTTGAGTCAAATTTCTACTGTTACAAATATTGTTAGTGATTTAGCTAATCAGACTAATATGTTAGCCCTAAATGCTTCAGTTGAAGCAGTCCGTGCTGGAGAACATGGAAAAGGTTTTGGGGTTGTTGCTTTGGAGATTAGAAAATTAGCTGATAAAAGTAGAAAGTCAGCAGAAAAAATTAACTCTTTAATTATAGATATTCAGAATGCTACAACTTCTACTGTAATAGTAACTGAAGAAGGTACACAAGCTGTAGAAAATATTGTAGAAGCTATTAATGATGTTGCTGTAAATATTCAACAAATTTCTTTGAATGCTCAACAGCAAGCAACTGCTATTCAGCAGATAGGTCAAGCAATGAATAATCTGAATAAAGCAGCACAAGAAACTACTGGTGGTATTTCTCAAACTAAAATTGGTACTCAACAACTTAATCAAACTGCTTTGTCTCTGAGAGATATGATTTAATAAGTCAAAAGTCAAAATTTAAAATTTAAAATTTATACTGCTTTTCACTTTAATAGCATATATAATTTCAGCATAATTATCTTCTATCTTAAAGTCATAATTTATGTATTCTATCTTGATAAAAACCGCTATAAATAATGGTAAGCAAGGGAAAAAAATACTTTTAAAGTAGATTTAAGCCAACGATTTTTAGTAATTAGGTGACTATATTTTTACTCCTTAACTGACTTCTGTTTATGACCAATGCTCAAGGAAAACCTGATAAATACTTAATTATTTTCCTTATTAAATTTAATTAATTTTAATCACGGCTAAAAATGATTAATAAATTTATTCAAAAAATACAGTATCAAATTCTTATTATTCTGATTCTAAGTACAATTGTTCCAGTATCTATAGTAGGGTTATATGGTATTCATACAACTACAAATGCCCTGCAAAATTTAGCATTAACTAACCTTAACAAAAAAATAAATGATAGTTCAGAACATCTAGTTAGCTATTTAGATAATATTAGTTATGATATTTCATTCCTCAGTAAAGTTCCTCCCATCGAAGGAATTGTGAGAGCTAGAAACAACAAGGGAATTGACCCAAAAGATAATTCTACTTATGATCTTTGGGTAGAACGACTCAGTGTAATATTTACGGCATTTATGGAAGCAAAACCATACTATATGCAGTTACGTTATTTGGATGAAAATGGCAATGAAATGGTACGAGTGGACTCTGATGGATTGACTATCAAAACTATTCCTAAAGAGCAATTACAAAATAAAGCACAGAGAGAATATTTTACAGAAACTATGGAACTAAGTTTAGGTAAAATTTACGTCTCCCAGATAAATCTTAATCGAGAAAGGGGAGAAATTGAAATTCCTTATAAACCAACAATTAGATATGCAACTCCTATATTTTCAACAGATGGAAAACGTCAAGGAATTATTATTGGTAACTTGCTAGTTGACCGTATTTTTGCACAAGTCAAACAAGATAATCAAGATAATTTTGGTACGGATTTTATCCTGAATCAAGATGGTTACTATTTATATCATCCAGATCCTCAAAGAGAATGGGGTTTTGAATTAGATACAGACGAAAAAATTCAAAAATATTATTCAGAAGTAGCAGCTAATCAAATTTTCTCTGGCGGTCAAAATGATATTGTTGATGGTGTAGATAGTGTGATTACTTATAACACTATTTTTTTAGGAGAAAGCAATGCTAATAATTTTTTAGTTATAGTCTATGATTTACCGAAAAAAATTGTATTTGCTGCCGTACATAAATTTAAAATTATAGCCCTAATAATTATATTTTTATCCATGATAACTTTTTTATCTATTGGATGGTTGACTATAATGAACATAGCTCAAATAGTCAGAAATTTGATTAATAATGTCTCGAATTTTTCCCATAAAATACTGTCTACAATGAATCAACAAGAAAAGATTACATTTGAACAGTCATTAGTTGCTAATGAAACTAATAATAATATTACTACTTTAGGTAAAACTTCTCAAGAAATATCTCAACAAGCAGAATCAGTTGCAATAGCAGCAAGTAAAGCTTTAACTTTAGCTGAAGAAGGAAGTAAAATGGTAGAAAAAACTTTTTCACAAATGCATAATTTGAGAGAAACTGTTGATAATATTACTCAGCAAAATCAGGAACTTGATGAACAAACAAGTCAAATTGGTAATATTTCTACTTTGGCAAATTTAGTAAGTTCTTTAGCAATGCAGACTAATATTTTAGCCCTAAATGCTGCAGTAGAAGCTGTACGAGCTGGAGAACAAGGTACTGGATTTGCTGTTGTAGCTAAAGAAATTCGGAAATTAGCAGATAAAAGTTCTGAAGCTGCAAAAAGAATTAATCTTATTGTGCCAAAAATTCAAACAGCAATTAATTCCAATATTAAGGTGACAAACGAGGGAAAAAAAACATTAGATGCTACTGTGAAAACAGCACGATTCACAGCAAAAACCTTTCAAAAATTAACACGAGTTGTTTCTGATTTATTTGCTAGTAATCAGCAAATTTATCATAATACTGAACAACAAGCAGTTGCTATTCAAAAAGTAATCCAATCTATGAATAATCTTAACTATGTTGCTGCTGAAACAGCTCAGGGTATTTCCGAAGTTACAACTAGCACTCAAGAACTTTATGAAGCAGCTCTTAAACTTAAAACTATAGTTTAATAGGGAATAGGGAATAGAAATTTTTTTTCTGGCTGATTAAACCGACATAATATTAGTTAAAATATCTATAGTAATCCTAAATGATTTGTGAGATAAAGCTGTAGGGGTTTGGTTTCTAAATCCCATTTATGGACTTGTTTTGGAGACCAAACCCCTACGATAAAATCTTATAAGTGCTTGTGCAAAATTAATTACACATTTTATTATAGATCTCCAATCTTATCCATAAATTATCAATTATTAGGAGAGGTTTTAAACCGAATTGATGAATTATCAATTATCCATTATCAATTATCCATTAGTAATATCTACCTTAAACTTTGACTTTTAACTTAAATTATTAAGGAGTAAATTATGATAGAAGATGCTGAACTTCGGGAAGTATTTCAAACTGCTAGCGAAGAACATCTCGAAAAACTTGATGAAGGTTTCTTATATTTAGAAAAACATCCAGAGGACTTAGAAAAATTAGAACAACTGCTACGAGAAGCTCATAGTTTAAAAGGGGATGCTGGAATGTTAGGAGTTAAAGATGTATCCCAAATTGCTCATCAAATAGAACATTTATTAGGAGAAATTAAACGAGGAGAAAAAGTTATATCTCCAGAAACTAGCGATCGCCTTTCAGTTGGATTAGATGCTATTCGTAAACTTATACAGGAGGAAGTTACAGGAAAAAAATCAGGTATAAATACTGTTTATATACTAGCAAATTTGATGGGTGCTAAAAATCTTAATACCCAATCACAAGAGGAAAATAAAACATATTTAACGTCTGAAGAAAGCACTTCTATTAATTCTCCTATAGAAGAGCAAAAAGTCAATAAAAATGATTTATCATCCCCAACTCCAGAACCCAAAACAACAGAAGAAAATATTCCAGTAAATAACATTAATGAACCTACTCCTACTTATACAGAAAAACCAACTTATGTATCACCTTTATCTCTTACTAAAACTGAGTTAAATAAAAGTAGTGTCACCATTGAATCTTCCTATACCTCATCAACTTCTTATCATATTGAAACAGTCCGCGTACCTACCCGCAACCTAGATTCATTGATGACTCAAACAGGGGAATTAACAGTAACCCAAATTCGACTTGCTCACCGACTAGCGGAAATTGAAGAAATTACAAATTTGTGGGAAGAATGGAGCCGAGATATATTTAAAAATCGCTTTGTTATCCATGATATGAATGTTAGTAATAGAACTACTATTAATGATTACTCCATCAAACAATTAGAAAGCTATCATCATCGATCAGAAGAACAGCTAGAAAAGCTAGGATTATTAATTAATAATCTCAGAAATTATATCCATGAAGACGTTGCTAAACTTGACTTAATTACTAATGAAATAGAAAGCGGAGTTCGCACTCTGCGCATGCTACCTTTATCTACTATTTTTAATATGTTTCCCAGGGTTGTTAGAGATTTAGCAAGACAAGAAAGTAAGAAAGTAGAACTAATAATTGAAGGTGGTAATACCAAAGCAGATAAGCGGATTATTGAACAGATGAAAGATCCTTTAATGCACATAATTCGTAATGCTGTGGATCATGGAATTGAAACACCTACAGAACGTAAAAAATTGGGGAAATCAGAAGTTGCTACAATCAAATTAAGAGCATATAATACTGCCAATAATGTAATAATTGAAGTGATAGATGACGGGCAAGGTCTAGATATTGAGCAAATTAAAAAAAAAGCAATAAAACAGGATATTTGTAGTGAATCTGAATTAGCTTATATGACACAAAAACAAATTCAATCTCTAATTTTTACCCCTGGATTTTCTACAAAAAAATTTGTTACTGAAGTTTCTGGTAGAGGTATAGGTTTAGATGTAGTTAAGACAAATATAGAAGAACTAAAAGGAACTATTTCAATCGAATCTCAACCAAGAAAAGGATGTTATATTAGAGTAGTATTAAGCACCTCTATCGCCACAATCAATGTATTAATTGTAGCCATTGAAAAGACGTATTATGCTTTGCCAGTTGAGTATGTTAAAACAACTTTAATGGTTTGTATAGCATCAATTTTTACAATTGAAGGTAGAGATACTATTATTTTTGATAATGAGCCAGTATCAGTTGCTCGACTAGCAGATTTACTAGAAATCTCAGTTAGTCATCACGAAAAAATTGCTGATGACCAGGAAAAACCTTGTATTATTTTAAAAGTAGGAAATGAACAATTAGGACTGTTTATTGATACTTTAATTGATGCACAAGATGTCGTGCTTAAACCTCAAAGTAAATTATTGAAACGGGTGAGAAATATTGCTGGTGCAACTATTCTTGGTAGTGGTGATGTTTGTATGGTTTTAAATCCCCAAGATTTGCTCAAGTCGGCGCGGAAATTATCTACATCTGTTCCAAGTTTCAATTTGATCGAACAATCAGATAATCAAGAAGTTGAGATAGTTAATAAAAAATATTTAATATTATTAGCAGAAGATTCTATTTCTACCAGAACCCAAGAGAAGAGAATTCTTGAAAGTGCTGGTTATGAAGTTATTACTGCAGTTGATGGATTGGATGCTTTTAATAAACTACAAACTCGTTCGTTTGATGCAGTAGTTTCTGATATACAAATGCCTAATCTAGATGGTTTGAGTTTAACTGCTAAAATCAGGGAAAATAAAAATTATAGTGAATTGCCCATTATTTTAGTAACATCTTTATCTTCTAATGAAGATAAACAAAAAGGTGCAGAAGTGGGAGCCAATGCTTACATTACTAAAGATAGTTTTAATCAAGAAGTTCTTTTAGAAACTTTAAAAAGGTTGGTTTAATTGTAAGCATTCAGCCGTCAGCTATAAGCTATCAGCTATCAGGTAGGAGTTATTAACTCATTATTTTGAAAGGAGGAATTAGGAATAACCATGCCTACCTAACATTTTTATTAATATGATTTTAATCAAGCGATCATAATAAAAAAATGAGGTTCATACTACCATTTAAAGAATTGAGAATTGAGAATTAAGAATTGAGAATTACCTCTCCTTGAAAAGAAGAGGATTGACGAACAGGAAAATTTTGATTTATTATCCCCTATCCAAGGGGAGGCTTTAAACCACAATATTTCGGTAAAATTTTTTTGTCAATCTCCTTTTTTCAGTTATCAGTTATCATCGGCATGGATTTTTAAAGCTCCTTTTCAACAATTAATAGTTAAAGAATTCAACTCATTAATTATTAATTATTAATTATTAAGCTCCCTATACTATATTTTTCAACTGCTCTGCAGCTTTCTTTAAATTATCCGTACCTGTGCGCGTTTGACCAATTCCCAATGCCGTTTCCTTTGCTCCTTGATTAATACTATCCATCACTTCTACTACTTGTTGAATAGCATTAGCTTGCTGTTGAATATTTAAAGAAATTTGTTGATTATTAATAACTACATTGTTTACCGACTTAGTTATTCTAGCAAAAGCTTCAGTTGTTCTATCCGTTATTTCTATCCCTAATTCAACTGTTTTAGTTCCTTCTTCAGTTACTAACACTGTTGAATAAATTAAGTCTTGAATTTCCTCCACTAAAAGTCTAATTTTTTCAGCAGATGATTTACTTTGTGCTGCTAATTTCTTAATTTCAGCAGCAACAATGGAAAAACCTTGACTATTCTCTCCCCCACGCACCGCTTCCACCTTTGCATTCAAAGCTAATATATTTGTTTGATTTGCTAAATCTCCCACCATCTGAGAAATTTGGCTAATTTGATTAGCTTGCTCCCTTAATCTCAAAATTTGATGGGCGATCGCCTCGACTTTTACTTTTAAATTATTCATAGCATCAAATGTTTCCTTGACAGTACGGTTTCCTTTTTCTGCAGCTTCTAGAGTTAATTTGGCAGTATTATTAGCTGCATTTGCTTGTTCGGAAGACTGACGAGAAAATGACCCCAACTCATCCATAGTTGTAGTAGTAGTATTAACAGAATTAGCTTGCAAAGAAGCGGTACGTTCCTGTTGTTCGACTGCAGCAGCAATTTCATTAGCAGAAGTAGCAATTAAATTAGCCACAGCATTAATAGGTTGAATGGCAATTTTATTAATCATAAATATGATAACTAGACTTACTATTACAACTATCATAAAACTACTCCACGAAACAGTTATTGCTAACTGATAAGCCTTTTCTTCTTGTTCTTTTCTTTCGTTCAGGAGTTGGTCTTCTACTGCTATCATCTCATCAATTTTTTGCCTAATTTCATCCATTATCTCCTTACCTAGACCAGATAGCACTAATTCTCTTAATTTTTCTTCTTCACCAGCTCTTTTTAATTTGATAGTTTGTTTTAACTCTGATATTTTAGACTCTGCTAAATCTGCAACTTGAGCCAATCTTTTTAGTTGCTCAGGATTATCAGATATTTCAGTTTTAAGTTCCTCGAAATTATCATCAATTGTTTCTTGAGCCAAATTATATGGTTCGAGGAAGTTTTCTTGGCCAGAATAAATAAATCCCCGTTGTCCTGTTTCTGCATCAACTAAAGTTTTTTCTAATCCTTTTAATAAACCTTTAACTTGATAGGTATGAGCAACCCATTCAGCAGATTCTTCTAAAGTACGAATACTACTTTGGGAAAGAATATTACTAATTCCAAATGTACCAATAATTACGACCGCTCCTACAGGTAAAACTTCTCTAATATTCATTTATCTATCCTGTCTTTGTTTTCTCTGGAACTACTTGATTAATTCAGTACTATTATTCATATAATAAGCAAATTACGGAAATATAGTGTTTCTGAAATTCGTCAGATACAGTTATCTTTATTGTCTTTTTATTCCCTGTTTCCTCAAACAAACGAATTTTGTATTTCGCCAGTATGGGAATTGCTATATTGTCTAATAATTATGATTAATACATATTTTATAAAAGTAATTAAATTGTACTATAACAAGATAAAAGGGTGTTTTTTAGCAAGGGATGATCGACAGTATACTCGAATATATTCAAAACCATTTTCAAGCAACACAGCATCCAGGTAAGACTTAGACAAAAACACTATATATCCCAGATTAATGTGGTATAATTGATGGGATAAATATTTTTTGCTTGTTTTCTATCGTCCGACTCATCTTCTCCTACTGCTTAAAAGCATCAATATATTAGTAGGAAACTACTGTAAAATCAAACTACTATAAATAATTATCCTGGAAATGACAAAGAAAATAAAAGTCATTAAAGTATTAGTTGTTGATGATTCGCCAATAGCTTTAATAGTTCTAAAAAGAATTTTTGCTACTTCTCCAGAAATTGAAGTTGTAGGCACAGCTAAAAATGGTTTAGAAGCACTAAAATTAATTCCTCAAGTACAGCCAGATGTAATTTGTACCGATTTACACATGGCATCTATGAATGGATTAGAATTTACGAGGGAAGTTATGCATAAATATGCACGACCAATTTTAGTTATTAGTAGTTCTGTTCAAGAGCATGATACCCAGAATGTTTTTCAACTTTTAGAAGCAGGAGCTGTTGATGTTTTTCCTAAACCACAAACTGGATTTACTTCAGATTATGATGCAATTAAGCAGGAATTAATTAACAAGATTAAAATTCTTTCTGGAGTTAAAGTTTTTACTCGCCACTATCATCATATAAATACAGTAAATCGGGAATATAGACAACAATTATTTGTCCGAAATATACAGCATAAGCTAGCAAAAAGTCCTAGTGTTTCTGCACCCCAAACTATACCTAAATATCCTAGATTATCAAAAATTATTAAAATCTTAGCAATTGGAGCCTCTACAGGTGGGCCTCAAGCTTTAAAGACTATTCTTAATAATTTACCTTCTACTTTTCCTATACCTATAATTTGTGTTCAGCATATTAGTAATGGTTTTTTAAACGGTTTAGTAAATTGGTTGGCTAATGAATGTAAACTACCAATAAAAATTGCTATCTCAGGAGAATTACCAGAAGCAGGAGCAATCTACTTTCCACCAGAAGATCATCATTTAGAATTAGATAATAGAGGTAAATTTTTCTGTTCAAAAACACCAGCAATTGGAGGACATCGCCCTTCAATTACCGTCACCTTTAATTCAGTCGCTAATTTTTATGGCTCCTCTGCTACAGGTGTTTTACTGACTGGAATGGGTAGAGATGGAGCAGATGGAATGCAGGCGATCGCTCAAGCAGGTGGCTTGACAATTGCCCAAGATGAAGCTAGTTCTATAATATTTGGTATGCCTAAAGAAGCTATTGCTTTAGGAGCTGCCCAATATATTTTGTCAATCAATGATATTAGTCATAAGTTACTAAATTATATTGGCAAAAGCAGATATAACTGAAGTCATACCGTTTCACTGAAGTCAAAATTTAGAAGTTATATTTGATCGACTAAAAACTTTTACAAGACAATAGTTTCAGGCAATTATTTAACATTTAAAGTTTGAAACTATTTGTGATATTTTTAAAGTGAATTGGTATCATATCAAGTCCGGTAGCATCAGTATTGTAAGTAAGGGTAAGGAAGAAGGAAGAAGTAAGAAGGAAGAAGGCTTAAAAGCTGGAAAAAACTTAAATTTCCTGTACATATTCACCCTAACTTTTACACAAACGATACCAGCGGACATGATATCAGAAGTCATAAATTAAATTCGCAGCACGGATTATATTTGAGAATATTTGTCCTAGTAATGGTGACTGCTATAAATTCCAACTTTAATACTAATAATTAATTTTGAGATAACTAGATTAACTGCTTCTGTTAACTAAAAAAATATCAATATTAACTCCCTAGTTATTAATATAAACTCAAAAAAATAGTTGTGTATGTTTTTTACTTCTACATTAATTACCAATTGATAATTGATAATTAATCAATATTGATAATAAAAGATAGTTTTGATTATCTATTATCAAATATCGATTAATAAGATTTCTTTAAATTGAATTCCGTTACGGTTTTAACTAGAGGTAATTATCCATTAATGAAACCAGATTCCAGGTTAATGTGGTACGATTAATATAATAAATATTTTTTGTCTGTTATATCAAATCCGCTTAATTCGGTATAAAAAAAATTTTCATCTTCATTCAAGAGCAAATGTTTCTAAATTCCCTTTCCTCCTGACTCCTGACTCCTGACTCCTAGATTAACTATCTAATTACACCGATACTACCGGATTTGATATTACCCATCTGCCTAAAACCACAAATATATGTACTTCATCAACTAGAAAACTGCTGTATGTTTTCCCCTCTTAATTTTTGTTTATGCTTACTGAATATTAATTTAAAAAATGACTAATTAGCTGATTTAACTTTTCTTCATCAAAAGGTTTAGTCAGATATTCTGTAGCACCAGCTAAATATCCTTGAACTTTATCAAAAGAACTATCTCTTGCTGTTAACATAATAATTGGTAAAGTTTTAAATTGAGGAATAGTGCGTACTGTACGACATAGTTCCAAACCATCTATACCAGGCATCGAAACATCTAGTAACAGAACTGCTACTTGCTCATGATAAATCATTGACAAGGCATCCACAGCATTATCCGCTATTAACACCCTATATTTTTGACCCAAAACTTTTTTGATAATCCCATGCATAATTTTACTATCATCAACTGCCAAGATAGTCTTTTTTATACTTTCAGTTTCTGACATATTCTTACCTAAACTTAGTCCCCCTTTGTCCATGAGTCAACACCTTAACTATATCTGCTTTATTCTAAAAAAATCATAGGTATTAATTTACTCCTTTATAACTACAAATAAGCTATAAGCTTAGTTTGTAGTTAAGCAATTTTAGTTTATGCTATGATCCCATAATAAAGCAAGATAGTTTGATAAATTTTAAAGTTGTTAATATATTCAAGATTATATTCTAAAATAATAGGGCACTACCTAATTATTGAATCATAAAGAATAAAAGTTTAAACAAGGAAGGTCACTAGAATGGAAGTAAAATCATTATATCAGCTATTAGCTACTCAAACTTCCTTTGTAGAAATGGCAGAGTTAGCAGCACATATAGCTGAAACTCCAATTGCATTCATTAGCTTTAGAGATGATAAGTACTTTTGGTTAAAATCTCAAACAGGTATTAATAATAAAAATAATGGATACCTAAATTTTGTAGAAGTAATTCTAAGTTCCTTAGAAAAAAACAAAACTCAATCACAGGAAAAAGAAGCAACATTTTTAATTATACCCGATACATTAGCAGATGAAAGAATAGCAAATCATAGCTTAGTATTATCAGAACCAAAAATCAGGTTTTATGTGGGAATTCCGATTAATATTAATGGTCAACAGATCGGTATTTTATCATTGATGGATTATGTATCCAGAAGCTTAACAAAGAAATGTCAAAAACCATTACAAAAACTAGCTATTCATATTAGTAACCAAGTAGAATTACAAAGAAAGCTATATAATTTTAGTGGAAAGTTTATTGAACTACAAAGAATAGTTAACGCCCATCCAGAAGAAAAAACACTACTTCTGCTAGAAAGAGCGATAGCTGCTAGCAACAATGGCATAGTTATTACTGACAATAGCCATTCAAATAATCCAATTATTTACTGTAACCCTGCCTTTGAAAAAATTACAGGCTATTCAAGTAAAGAAATATTCGGCAAAAACTGTAGATTTTTACAAGGTGCTGACACCGATCCTGTAGCATTATCTCAAATTCGCCAAGCCATAAAGTCAGAAACAAATTGCTTTGTAGTCGTAAAAAATTACCGCAAAGATCGTACTCCCTTTTGGAATGAATTAGCAATATCTCCAGTCAGAGATAATGATGGTTGCGTGAGCCACTTTATTGGTATCCAAACAGATATCACCCAAAAAAAACAAGCAGAAGAAACACTGCGAGACAGTGAAGCACGTTATCGACTCCTTACTAATCATTCAACTGACCTAATTTCTAGGCAAACCTCAGAAGGTATATATTTGTTTGCTTCTGCTGCCTGTCGTTATCTTATTGGATACGAACCAGATGAATTAGTGGGAAACTGTATCTACGATCTATTTCATCCAGAAGACCGGAAATTATCTCAAATTAATATCTCTCAACAACCGGAAGGAGATACCTTCACTCACCGACTGCGCCATAAAAACGGCTCTTATATCTGGTTTGAAACCACTTGTCAAAAAATTCAAGACCCAGAAACAGGAAAAGTTATAGAATTAGTAGCAGTTTCACGAGACATCACAGAACGCAAACGTGCAGAAGCAGCTTTGCTAGAGCGAGCGCGTTTATCCTCCCTAGAAGCTGAAGTAGGAGTAGCTCTGGGAGCAGGGAGTTCCCTGAATAATATTCTCCAACATTGTGTTAAAGCGATCGTGGCAGAATTAGATGTTATTGGTTCAGGAATTTGGACTATTAATACTCAAACGAGTCAACTAGAATTACAAGCATTATTCGGTAACAACTTAAAAGTAGACATAGAAAATCAACAGAAATTACTGACCCCAAAAAGCATCTTAACTTCTGAAATTCTCAACTCAGAAGTTAACTCCAATAACGAACACCAAATACTGACAAATGATTTTACTATATTGACCTCAGATAGTCGAGTTGTTGGGGTAATGTGTATATGGAGTCATAACACTCTTACAGAGTCAGCCAGAGACGTACTTACTTGGGTGGCCAGCGCGATCGCTACTGCTATAGATCGAGTGAGAACTCAAGAACAACTATTAAGTAACCGAGAAGCTTTACTATTTCGCCTCGCCAGTCAAATTAGAGATTCCCTAGACATTGACAAGATATTAGAAACTGCAGTTACAGAAATTAGAAACCTCCTACAAATTGACCAATGTTTCTTCATTTGGTGCTTATCTAGTCAAATTACTACCATTGCCATTACCCATGAAGCTTCTAACCCCAAAATATTCGTTCAAACCCCAGAATATCCCAGCGAACAAATAACAATTTTATCAGATAAAATTCGGAATCGTGAAATTTTACAACTTGACAATACAGAAACAATCAATCACAATCAGCTTAAACAAATGCAGCAATATCTGCAAGATTTGGGAGTGAAATCTACATTATTGCTACCATTGCAAACTCGTTCCGGTCAAATGGGGGGAGTTATCTGTAACCAGTATAATAGTCATCGACCTTGGAAAGATAGTGAAGTAGAATTACTCCAAGCAGTAGTAGACCAATTAGCGATCGCCATTGACCAAGCAGAACTTTATGCTCAAACCCGTGCAGCAGCTTTAGCAGCGCAAACCCAAGCACATCATCTCAGTGAAGCTTTAAAGAACTTAAAGCAAAAAGAAGCTCAGTTAATCCAACAAGAAAAAATGTCATCTCTTGGTCAAACAGTAGCAGGGGTTGCCCATGAAATTAATAATCCTGTAAATTTTATTCATGGCAATATCACCTACGCTAAAGATTATATACGAGACATTCTCGAACTGTTAAGCCTTTATCAAAACTATTATCCAGATCCTGTAGCAGAAATTGAGAATAAAACTGAAGATATAGAGTTAGACTTTTTACTGGAAGACTTACCCAAAATTATCTCTTCAATGGAAATGGGTACTGAACGTATTCGTCAAATAGTTCTATCATTAAGAAACTTTTCCCGTTTAGACGAAGCAGAGAAAAAAGTAGTAGATATCCATGAAGGTATTGATAGTACCTTGCTCATTTTAGATAACCGGATTAGGTCAAAGGGGAAAGATTCTGGGATTGAGATTATCAAAGAGTATGGTGATTTGCCAAAAGTAGAGTGCTATCCAGGACAACTCAACCAAGTTTTTATGAATATTATTGGTAATTCCATCGATGCCCTTGAAGGTAAAGTGGAACCAAAGACTATTAAAATTACTACCTACCTAGATTCTGAAGAAGCAGAAGCAACAGATGGTCAAGATGAAAATCAAAATCTATCCACGTCGGATATCAAATATGCTCTTATATCCGTTACAGATAATGGTCCAGGAATGACAGAAAATTTAATTAATCGAGTTTTTGATCCATTCTTTACCACTAAGCCAGTCGGAAAGGGAACAGGTCTTGGCCTTTCCATTAGCTACCAAATTATAGTTGAGAAACATAGTGGTATCTTGAAATGCACTTCCCAATCAGGAGAAGGCACTGAATTTATGATTAAAATCCCCATCAAAGCACCGAAAGCTCTCAAATCAATCATTTAAACTGTTTTAGTCTATTTCTCTGTTTAGTTCCACAACAATCACCATTACTAGCGTGGACATTATTAAACTCTCAGATTTACTTACAGCAATAAATAATTTAACTTCTGACTTCAGATCTACCTGCCATCAAATTTAAGTCCATAACTCCTTCACCATCAAAACTTCAAAATTATGAAAAAAACCCTTGACAAATTCCCAGATATAGGTGCTATTATATTAAATGTTGACGAGATGGGGCGTCGCCAAGCGGTAAGGCAGCTGGTTTTGGTCCAGCCATTCGGAGGTTCGAATCCTTCCGCCCCAGTTAAACTAGATTAACTAAATAAATCCAATAAATCTGTATCTTAGCCTTGCTTAAATAATCGAAATAGCTCTTAGCTTTAAAAAATCATTGCCATATGATGGGAGTTGAAATTCCCCATCAATATAAACCATTAATCTGGGCTGGTAGAAAAAGTGCGAGCTTTTCTGTCCCTAGAGCTACAAAAAGTTAGTATTCTGGTCATAAAAATCAAGGGACAAATATATCCGGCTATCTCTGATAAATTCCCCTAACTCCTAACTCCACCCTCTACCCATAAGATTTATTGAGCAAACCCTAATTGGAACAAGATAGTGGGATACCTATACCCTCAATTTTTTAGCTGAAAGCTAATAGCTTGTTAATTTCTCAGATTTATCTTAACTGTTTGGGTTCTACTCTCATCAGCTTACCTTCATTGTCTGTACGATAAACCCATTCATCTTTACCATCAGACAAGACAAGACGCCAACCTTCTACTAATCTTTGGCCACAAAGCTCATCATTTTTTGGTAACCCCAAACAAGTATTTGGCCAAGTTTCTTGAGTAACTTCACTTAGTTTGATTGTTTCAGGGGCAATACCTATTTGACTACCTAAATCTTGGCGAACAACATCAACTATATCATTAGGGATTTTTTCAGTTTGATTAGCAAATTTTTCTGCCTCGTCAGAAATTGGTTTACTGAACTTTTTGAGATCATCAAAATCCTTATTAATAGAGTTCTGCTTCACAGCAAGTATGTGATTTAGAGATTTATTAGTTAGGAAAAAAGGTTGAGATATTTCTGTCTGAGATTCAACCTTAGTCTCTGTTGCAGATTTGAAGAGATTAGCAAACTTATCAGCTTTAGAAGTACTTTTGCCATTTGTCTCTACTTGGGGAGATTGAAGAACTTTTACAGCAGCAATTGCTGTTTCCGTGAGATTTGGATATGCTTCAGCAGCTAAGATTCCAGTTAAAATTAATGCTAATAAAAAAGGATGAGGTGATTTTTGATTAACTCGCTCCTTTCCATCGAGTTCATAATTTTTAGAGTTAGATTTCATAGTTCATATCCTTCGATTATTTATAGGTTTACTTATGCGTATTAGTTAGATGAGATATTATTCTGGAGCTATGGAATTCGATCTAGGTGGTTTATACGATTGAGATACTAAGTTGAAGTTGGATTTTTTTATGCTTACAGAAATTAATCTATAAATAATTTATTTCTATGGTTTGCTAGGTTATGCTGAGTTAGAACATTAACAAAGCTAAATGTTTTAACTCTTTGTCGATCACAATAGGGAAAGAATCGTAAAATAAACATGATTAGTTAACTCAAGTTATGTATTTCTACTTCATCTTTCAGCACTAAAACGGACTTTATTTCTATCTCATGGTCTTATTAGTAGCAGATATTACAAAAAATGTATCTAAATAAAATAGACTTGAAAAAGTTCAGTTAGTTCCATCACAAAATCCTCAAAACTACTCTTTCTTAACTTCTATTTGACTTGGTATGTTTTCCGGAAATTAAATATTTTCTCAAAGCTTAAGAGTCATGAGAATTGACTGAAAAATTTTCAGCAAAATTGCTTAATCAGAGAAAATACCAACAACTACCAACCAGATGCTACAGTGCCAAACTGAGCGAATCCAGAATTTTTACGGAAAAATTAAATTTGTAATTTAATCATAATTTAGAAGTTTTTAATGATCTAGAAAAAGATTTTTTTGGCAATAGATAAACAGTAAGTAAGTACAAAAAATTATTTAGACTATCACCAATTTAGCAAAAGAAGCTCTATATTAAAATATAGCCAGAGGACTCTTGTTAAATTGGAATAGGGATTAACTCCAAGATACGGGGTTTAAATTATAGATCCGGGGATATAGCAGTTCTCATATTAATGAAGTACAGTATTTTTATCTCTTTCCTATTCTCTTTTCCCTATTCCCTGTTAGCTTTTACCTCTCTTGATGCCCATTCCCTTGGGTTTGTCGCCGATATAAGGTCGCATAGCTGTTCCCTAAAATCCAAAACTTATGTATCTTATACCAATTACCATATATTAATACTATACTTAGGTGAGACTTCAATTATTAAATAATTAACAGCGAATTTTTAACTTTTTTGATAATTACAATTAGCGTTAATGTTAATTATTCAGTTCTCCTGCATAGTAATGGTGAGAATATATATTTCCCCACCCACTTCCCACACTTCCCACACCTCATTAGGAATACTCAGAGAGATTAGCATTTCAAGCTAGTTAATCAACTTTACAACTTATCAAACAAGATTCTTGTTAATCTATTAACTAAATTTTCTAGTAATATCAAGCCTGAAAACAGAATATTACAAATAGTAAGAATGATTTACAGACTTTAAATCATTTGAAATCCTGTTATACAGTTATCGAAAAATTACCTTTATCTTGTCCATACTTTCGTGAAAACACTCTTAAATAATTCCATCATCAAATCTTCAGTATTCTAACTTCTGACCCGGTTCTCCCGACTTCTCAATCATACAATAACTAATTACCAAGATTTGAAATGAAATATTACCTTATATTTATTATCAACAGAAGTTAGAGAATTTACAAAAGTTGAAAATAATTATACATCAGCTAAGAAAAATAGTCAGAGATTAAAATTAATTAATCCTCAAGTTTGACAACAGACATGAAAAAAATTCGATAGAACATTCTCTAAGATCAAAGCTAAAGGTTGTGAAAGTCCTAAATGCAATAAAAATATGACGAGCTTTGTCTTTTCAAGAATGTTAAAAAATTGCTTGGGTTGTGGTTAAATAAAATTACCTCAATTAGGATAAATAAAAATTAGGACTGTATCTAGGGGGTACAACTCATACCGTTTCACGGAAGTCATCAGTCAGAAGTTAGAAGTCATAAGTTAGGTTTTATCAACTAAAAACTTTGACAATACAATAGTTTTAGGCAATTATTTGAAATTTAAAGTTTGAAACTATTTGTGACATCCTTAAAGTGAATTAGTATCAACTTGTTTGACTTGGTTATAGTTATATGTTAATGAAGCAATAATCCCCAATTATAATCTCTAATTTAACGGCCGGAATGTCAAAACGTAGATGTTAATAATCAGAAAAGAGATTAATCTTATGGACCCATTACTGGAAGGTGGAGCTGCTATACAACAGCGTGATTACACTTTAATAATTGACAAAAGTAACGATATGTACATATCTGGCTCTCCCACAGGTAGAAGACCATGGGATTTAATGCAAGACTCCATCATCAGATTAGCCAGTGAATGTGAGAAGCTAGATTTAGATGGACTAACTGTTTACCTATTCTCTGACTATTTTAAACGATATGACCAAGTAACATCCACCGATTTAGCTCAAATTTTCCTGGAAAATCAACCATCGGGCAAAACTAATTTAGCAGATGCTCTTAAGGATGCGATTGATAATTATTTTGAGCGACGTGCTCTGAAGATAGCAAAACCTAATGGGGAAACTATTTTAGTTGTTACAGCAGGTGAAATAGAAGAACGTGAGCGAGTCAAACAGATTATTATCTCTGCTGCTAATAATTTACAGCAAGATGAAGAGTTAGGTATTTCACTTATTCAGGTAGGAAATAAACCTGAAGTCACTAATTTTTTTAAATTATTAGATAATGAATTACAAACAATAGGTGCTAAATTTGACATTTGCAATACTGTTACTATCGCCGATCTTGAAAACATGAATTTAACTGATGTTTTAATTAATGCTATTTTTGGTTAAGATAATTTATAATAATTAGCTTATTGCATATCACCCGGAACGCTTTTTATTTCACTCATTAAGAATTTAAAGGCTGATTAATATACCTTGTTTAATATCAAAAAAACTAGATATTTTCTCTTGCTAATTAATCACATTTGACGTAGAAATTTCAAATATTGAAATTTATATAGCAATCCTAAATTGATTGTAATAATTTTATAATAGTTAATCTTCACTAAAAACCTGGGAAATTCTGACTCCTGTACTTCGCCAATCCAACGGCTCCCCTAACTGACTCCTAAATGCCACTAAAATATTACAAATTAAATAGGATTGCTATATTGAAAAATTTTGTGGTGAAATCCGAAACCATAAATTCCGTCCCAGCGCTTTGAAGTATAACTTGACTGGAAACTGGTAATAATCAATTACAATATTAACTATAATAGCCAAATGAGATAGAAAAGTTAAACCTGTCCAAACAATCGGTAGCCAACATAAAGGAGTACCTGGTATTGGAGGAAAAAAGTAAGCACTTAATCCTATTAATGTAGTTGGTAATAATACAAATCCAACTGCTAATAACTTGATTACCCAACTCCATTCTACTTGAGGATGATCGGCTTTCCATTTTTTACCATTCCACCTCCAACTTAAAGGAGACGAACTATCTGCCATTTTTAATGATTGCTTTACCAGATCGGCAGTAAAAATATGGTTACAAAAGTTACAAGAAAAAGCATCCATTAAAGTAATTGCTGAAATATGACCATGATAGCAAACAGGACAAGTGTAAACTTCTTCAATACTCAAATTTTTATTGACATTATCGCAATTAGACATAGACTTTGAAAGTGAAGAAAAACAACTATATAGGTTGAATTTTAAACAGTAATCTCTCAACTTATCTAGGGTCTGTGATAATTCTTAACTTTTATCTAATTAAGTAAAAATTAAACTTATATAAACTATATGCTTTAAATAGTTTTAACTCTCGTCAATTCCAGATAAATTAATTTTAGTTTTACCTGAAATAGCAATGCTTGGTGCAGTTTTTTATAAAATATTTATAGTATTAGGAAATAGGGCATGATATTTTCAGATTTTTCATCTATTTTAGTATTTTTTAGCAATAAATAATTAATTATTAGATTTAGTTTACCCAATTATTAATTATTAATTATTAATAATTAAATAATTATGGTTTAAAGCCTCCCCTTGGATAGGGGAAAAAGCG
>NZ_JBNHER010000032.1:0-4817 GCF_050015975.1 Dapis purpurea BLCC-M126
CTACATCGCTCTATTTAGTATACGCTATATATAGTGTCTTTGCGTAAGTCCTGATAATATTAAGTCCAGTGTTATCGGTTTAAAAAACCACAGAAACCGGGTTTATCTGAAATGCTCTACTATACTGACATCTATCTCCCATAAACCCGGTTTCTTATAACACTTCCATTGCAAGCGGATTTGTTATCAGACATAGCAGTGGGAGCATCTTGCTCCCATACTAGTGCAGAATGGCGTAAATAACTGACCAGTTACAAAATCCTAAAAGTCTTACTAATCAATACTTCTGACTGTCTTGAGTGTGTCTTACATTCTGGAGGGGCTGTGTGCGGAATTACTTCCGCACTTTATACGCCCCGTAGGGGACCTCAGAATTACACACTCGCTTCTGACTTCTGACTTCTGACTTCCGCATAGCGGCACTAGGCATTCCTTGTTCCTATTTTTGAGCTATAAGGAGCATTTATAGGTATTTCCACACCGCTATAAAATACAGTTGTGAGGAGACATTGTTGTTTTTCATTAATAAAGCTATCCAAGGGAGGGCTTTGTTGCATGAAAGTGCTAGAAGCATTATGAAATAAGGATTTATCAATAAATATTATTAAGGCGAAAGTCTTGTAATGCAAGGATTCTAGGATATTCGTGCAACAAAGCCCCAAGGGAGTGTCATCCTCCAGAATCATATTACTGGTGTCTGGATATTCATGGGGCAGAAGAGTCATTTCAGTTATCAGTTAAATGTTTATTGTTGGTATTTTATATCATGTCCGGTTGAACACTTACTGCTGAGTGCTGACTGCTTTGTTAAGGCATCTCATGCAAATAGCTTTGATAAATTTCGGGAGTAAAGCAGACAAAAATCACCTTTTGGATGGATCGATCGCGATACAAAAAAGTAGCAACCTGTTCCAAAGCGACTTTGGCTGACACATGGGCAGGAAAGCCCAATACACCCGTACCGATAGCAGAAAAAGCAATTGTTTGTATTCCATATTGTTGTGCTAAAGTCAAGCTATTACGGTAACATTTACCTAATATTTCCACTTCTCCGTTATTACCACCTAGCCATCCAGGCCCGACAGTATGAATTACCCAACGTGCAGGCAAATTATAACCCAGAGTAATCTTAGCCTCACCCATCTGACAACTATTCAACTCCCGGCATTCTGCTGCCAATTCTGGGCCTGCTGCTTGGTGAATCGCAGCATCTACTCCTGTCTGACCAGATAAAAGTGAGTTGGTTGCATTCACAATCGCATCTACCTGTTGTTTGGTTATGTCACCCTGCACAATCTCAATGCGATGACTCACCATTATTAAAAATTTTTTAGTATAATAATGTCCATGGGATGATTGACTATAACTGCGCCGAGAATGACGATCTTCATAATGAGCAGATTTGCGATACATTTGCATTCGTCGTGCTTGTAAATGCTGTTCTAAATCTACTAAAGATTGAGCCTCTTGTTCCATCAACAGTGATTCAGGAGCAGCTAAAACTTCCTCTCTAGTTTTTGTGAGAATTTGATGAGCTGCCTCATACTCTCCCTGGTCTACTTTTTTCACTGCTTCCATTTTACCTCGCCCTGACATCATCAAAGCAACTTGTTTGCGTACCTCTGAGTTAAAAGGAAATTCCTCCAATTGATTTGCACTCACCGCCGGCAAATTTAACCCCACTCGCAGTTTCTGCCGTTCCTGTTGTTCGGGATCGTCCCAGGATAATCGAAAATAACATAAGTCTGTTGCCTCTGACATTGCTGGTATTTTGAGGCGCACTACCACCGTAAACGGATTACCCATAACAAGATTCGGCAACTTGAACTCACCCTGGCGCGTTACTTCAAAATCATTTAAAACATCTACTACTTCCACATCTCCTTGAGGCTCAATTCTTATGGTGACATTACGACCAATAGTTGCCATAATACCCTGCATTTCTGTAGCAAAAATATCGGGGAGTTGTTCGGGGGATTCAATATAATAGTAATTGCCATCTCCGCTGCTTGCCATCGCTTCCAGCAAATCTTCATTGTAGTCTTGCCCTACTCCCATAGTTGTTGTGCTGACTCCTTGTTTTGCCAAACCTTTCACATCTGAGGCAATAACATCAGGATTAGTTTCTCCATTATTTGCCAAACCATCGGAAAGCAAAATCACGCGATTCAAATGTTGAGAATTGAGATATTTACTAACTTCTACTCCTCCTTGTACCCATCCTCCATGTAGAGCAGTGTTACCTCTTGATTGAATGCGTTTAATTTGAGATGTTATAAACGCTTTATCCGTAGCAAGGGTACTAGAAATCAAAGTATCTATACGGTCATCGTAAATAGTGACACTCACGCGATCTGTTGGTAATAGTTGCTCAATGGCATAGCAAGCAGCTTGACGAGCATATTCAATTTTTCCTCCCCTCATGGAACCGGAGCGATCGATGACCAAACCGATGTTGAGTGGAGGGCGATCCATATATATTTCTACTTCTGGCGGAATAATTTTTACTAGCAAGTCTAAAGTAGTAGAAACATCCGAACCGACCGCGTTTCGCAAAGGAATTAATTCAATTTGTGGTGTTTTCATTGTGAAATTTTTCTCCTGTGGTATTAACTAGCTATCAGCTTTTAACTTACTTTTTATTTTTTATTTTTACCTTTGAGTTTTTGAGTAATACTTTGGATTAGATTTTTTTGCTCCTGGGGTGTTTTTGGGTAGACAAAATCTTCCCGCAGATGGATTTCTAAACCGGGAATAATTTCTATTCGAGTCCAATTACTAGATTTAACTTGAGATTTGGCAACAGGAGAGGGTGACGGAGCTGATAAAGGCGGTTTTGGCACTGAGCTACGTTCTTGAATCTGTTGCAAAAAATCTAAGGCGGGGTTTGCTGTAGTAATTGTTAGTTGAATACCTCCTTGAAGTAAGGATTCTAATTCGGCGTTACTTTTGGATATTGCCAAGTCATTGATGGCACTAGCACCGTAACCTTCTGCTAAGAGCCGTCGCACTACCAACATCTGCAACAAATGACGATAAATGTAAGTAGCATAACGTCCTTCTTTGAGTGGCTCATCTAGCATTCCCTGGGTGGTGTAATGGCGCACAAGGCGAGGAGTAATTTCTTCTCGAACTCTTGTGTGCGATTTCTGGAATGGCAGAAATTGAGGTAATAGTTGATTTACAACCTCTACAAATTCATCCAGAGACCATCTAGGGTCATTTTTGGCCAAACGTTCTAAGGTTTTCATGTTCTATATATTAAGGATAACAAAAATATTTGTTATTGACAACTATAATTGTAAAGTTATACAAAAAAAATTAGGCATTCTGCGAAACGTTAACGTTTAGGAGAAATTGGTTCTGGTGATGAAAATGCAATTTCATCTGATTTTGGTGTTTTAGTGATTTTTGAGTTTGTTTGAGAGGTGTTGGGTTTCCTTGTGTCAACCCAACCTACAAGATCAGTCTTTAAATGTGAAATAATTTCCTGACACTATTGTATAGTCAAAGTTTTGAGTTATGTACGGGCGAATAAGTAAGCCTCTACTTCCCCTCCTGGGAGGGGTTAGGGGTTGGTTTACTTTTGACTTCCGTGAAACGGTATTAAACTTTCAAAATTTCATCATCAAGGGAAAAATCTACCTCTACTTTATCACGGCCGGAAGCAATAAAATCATTTTCAAATGAATCTTTTAACCCAGAAATTAAGTCATATTCTGGCTGCCAATTTAATTCGGTCATCGCCTTATTTACACTAGCAAAAAAATGTTGAACTCGTAATGGAAAAGCTTTCTTTTTACCAAAGTCGAAATCTTTAGGATTATAATGTACTAATTTAATAGAATCAGGAGATTTTCCAGCAGCTTCAGCACAGGCAAGAGCTAAACCATCAAAAGTTACAAAACGTTCTCCAGAAATATTATAAATTTGCCCAATAGCTTTTTCATTTCCTAAAACATTTGCCATTGCCATTGCTAAATCTTTGACATGACCTAATTGAGTAATATGAACTCCATTACCAGGAATCGGAATCGGGCGATCGCGTACAATTCTGTCAAAAAACCATGCTTCTAAATCATTATAATTTTGTGGTCCGTAAATATAAGTAGGGCGAATAGAAGTCCAGGGTAAACCTAGATTTGCTAATTCTGTTTCTGTTTCATATTTTCCTAAATGACGACTTTTTGGATCTGTAGCATCTCCCTCAATATGAGGCATTTGGTCAGACTGTAAATAAACTCCAGCAGAACTCATATAAATGAAATGTTTGACTTGACCTTGAAAGATTTCTGCCAGAGGTTTTGTATCAGTTAATTTTCGTCCGTTATTATCAAAAACAGCATCAAATTTTTCGGATGCTAATTTTTCTTTGAGTTGGCTAGCATCGGTTCTATCCCCATGAATTTCTTTGATTCCTGAGACTGGAGCAGGTTTATTTCCACGATTAAATAATACAATTTCATGCCCTTGCTCTACCAGGATTTTTGTTAAATAAACACCAATGAATCTGGTGCCACCCATAATCAATATTCGCATTTTTCCCTCTTGTTCTAAATAGCTAATAATTTTATCATACCTATTTAGCAACTCAAAAGTCAATAGTAAGCATTCAGCATTCAGCATTCAGCATTTAGCTATCAGTTTCATTACCTTTAGTTGACAACTAAAGCTTATTTTTATTGTGCTTTAATTTATAGTTTAAAATGTAGTATAAGTTAAGTAAATACCTGGTTGATTTATTTTTTATCTAAAGATCTGACCGCTAATATCTCAATACTTAAAGTTAATATAATTATTTTTAAATAAGAAAGTGC
>NZ_JBNHER010000032.1:4917-11385 GCF_050015975.1 Dapis purpurea BLCC-M126
TAGGATATTTCCTTATATTTAACTCTATAGTTTTCCTTAAGGTAATTATCCATTAAGGTATAAAGCCTCCTATTCTAAGAGAAAAAAAGTGCTAGGATATTTCCTTATATTTAACTCTATAGTTTTCCTTAAGGTAATTATCCATTATCCATTATCCATTATCCATTAATGAATTATGTCAACTGAATATTCAGATAAATCAAAAGGAGTAAAAGAGCGAAAAACTTCTCTACGGATAGTTTTTGTATTACCTATAGTGCTGCAAATTATGGTTGCTGTAGGTTTAACAGGATGGCTCTCATTACGCAATGGACAAAAAGCAGTTAATAATGTTGCCAATCAGTTACTCAGCGAAGTAACTACCCGCGTTGATGAACATCTAGAAAGCTATCTAAAAATTCCTCCCTTTATTAATCAAATTAATAGAGATGTTCTTCGTTTGAATAACTTAGACATAAATAATTTAATTAGTTGGCGACCATACCTGTTTAAACAAAGCAAATTATTTTATCAAGTAAGTACCATTGGTTTTGGTAGCGAAAAAGGAGAAGCAATCTGGGTATTGAAATTAGATGAAAATACTTTAGAACTAGCAATTAGTGACGAATTAAGTGATGGAAAAATACAAGAATATCTATTAGATAATCAGGGTAATATAGCTGGACTACCAACAGGAGAATATCATTATAATCCAAGAACAAGACCTTGGTATCAAGCTGCTATAAAAACAGGTATACCAACCTGGACTAAAATATACCCCTGGGTGCGTGGAGATGGTTCAATTAGTGATTTAGGAATTGCTCATGTACTACCTTACTACGACCAAAAAAGTATTCGTCAGGGTGTACTTGTAGTTGATTTAAGCTTAGAAAAAATTAGCAAATTTCTACAGAATTTAAAAATTGGTAAATCCGGTAAAATATTCATCGTCGAACGTTCGGGATTAATGGTAGCTACGTCTACTTCAGAAGAGTTATTTACTACTCAAGCTAATGGTAAAAAATTACAACGATTGGAATCCTTAGAAAGTAGTGAACCCTTAATTCAAGCTGCTGCTCAATACTTACATAAAAGATTCTTAGGTCTAACTCAAATAAATCAAAGTAAACAATTAAGTTTTGAGTTTAATCATCAACGAAATTTCCTAGAAATTAAACCTGTAAAATATGGTCTTAATATTGACTGGTTGATTGTAGTAGTAGTTCCAGAAGCCGACTTTATGGAGGAAATTAATAGTCAAAGACGGAATACAATTTTCTTATGTTTAGGTGCATTAGGATTAGCAATAACTGGTGGCATTTTAACTTCTCGGTGGGTAATTAGACCAATTCTCCGCTTAAACAAAGCTGCTAAAGCTTTTGCTAAAGGGAATTGGCAACAAAAAGTAGAAGTTAAACACTCTGATGAACTAGGAGAATTAGCCCATTCATTTAATACAATGGCTGTGCAATTACAAGAATCATTTAACACTCTAGAAACAAAAAATGCTGAACTAAAACGTTTAGATAAACTCAAAGATGAATTTTTAGCAAATACTTCTCACGAACTTCGTACTCCTATAAATGGCATGATTGGAATTGCTGAATCAATGTTAGATGGAGCAACAGGAGAACTATCAGAAATTCAGCAAAAAAACTTATTAATGATTGCTCAAAGTGGTCATAGACTTACAGATTTAGTCAATGATATTCTTGATTTTTCCAAACTTAAACATCAAAATTTAGAATTGCAGTTAAAACCTGTAGGAATCAGAGAAATAACAGAAGTAGTTGTCATTATTTGTCAATCTTTAGTCGGGACTAAAAATTTAGAGTTAGTTAACTCTATTCCGGCTGACTTACCTCCAGTTTATGCTGACGAAAACCGGTTGCATCAAATTTTATATAACCTGATTGGTAATGGAATTAAATTTACAGAAGCTGGAAGAGTAGAAATATCTACAGAGATTATTAATGAACAACAAAACTCACAATTAAATAATCAACATCCAATTCGAGAAAACCAACAATTAGCAATTACTATTTCTGATACAGGTATTGGCATTGCAGAAGATAAACTAGACAGAATATTTGCATCATTTGAACAAGGTGATGGTTCCACAGCCCGTGAATATGGAGGTACAGGTTTAGGTTTAGCAGTGACTAAAAAACTTGTGGAATTACATGGGGGAAAAATTTGGGTAAAATCTCAAATAGGTATCGGTTCTCAATTTACTTTTACTATGCCAATATCTATAGAATCTGCGGCTAGTAATAACTCTCATATATCTGGTCATCAGATAGCATTAACTAGGGAGAAAGAAACTGTATCCTCTACTCAAGAAAAACAAATAAATTCTGCCCAAGAACTATCACAAACAACAGCAAAATTTAAAATTATGATTGTTGATGATGAACCAGTAAACTTACAGGTTCTTGTCAATATTTTATCCCTACAAAATTATTCCATAGTTCAGGCAATGGATGGCATAGAAGCCTTAAAAATAATTGAGCAAGGTTATCAGCCAGATGTAATTTTATTAGACGTAATGATGCCAAAAATGACTGGTTATGAAGTCACACATAAACTCCGTCAAAATTTCTTACCCAGTGAATTACCAATTCTCATGTTGACTGCTAAAAATCAAGTCTACGATCTGGTTGAAGGATTAAATGCTGGTGCTAATGACTATCTGACAAAACCTATATCTAAAAATGAATTAATGGCAAGACTAAAAACTCATCTCAGATTATCTCAAATTAACAATTCTTATAGTCGATTTGTACCCCATGAGTTTCTCAAATTTCTCAGCAAAGACTCCATAATTGATGTCGAATTAGGCAACCATGTATGTAAAGAAATGGCAGTAATGTTTTCTGATATTCGCTCCTTTACCGCTCTTTCAGAAACAATGACACCTCAAGAAAACTTTGACTTTGTTAATTCATATTTAGGGCGTGTCAGTCCAAAAGTTAGAGATAATTATGGATTTATAGTCAAATATTTAGGAGATGGAATGATGGCTGTATTTCCCAATGGAGCAGATGATGCAGTCAAAGCTGGTATTGCCAAAATCAAAGAAGTTGGAGAATATAATTTTATTAGAAAAAGTCAAGGGTATAAACCAATAAAAGTGGGAATTGGAATTCATTTTGGACAGATGATGGTAGGTATGGTAGGAGAAAAAGCTAGAATGCAAGGAGATGCTTTTTCTGATAATGTAAATTTAGCCTCTCGTTTAGAAGGATTAACAAAATTTTATGGAGTTTGTATAATAATTACTGAAGCAGTATTTACTAATTTAGTAGATCCAAATCAATATCAAATTCGATTTTTAGATCGAGTCCTAGTTAAAGGGCGGAATTATCCTATTAAAATTTATGAAGTTATGGATGGAGAAACAGAATCTTTGCTAAACTTAAAAAAACAAGTTCAATCGGATTTTGAACAAGGAGTGTTATATTATCAACAGCAAGAATTTGCCATAGCAAAGGAATATTTCCAGAAAGTATTGACAGTAAATTCACAGGATAAAACTACAGAAATTTATCTAGAACGAGTGAATAATTTTTTATTAGAAGGTGTACCTACTAACTGGCAAGGAGTTACAAGCTGGAATCAAAAATAAAAAGAGAGAATAGGGAATAGGGAATAGGGAATAGAGAATTATAATTGATTATTTATGGATAAGAATTGATTTTATTTTTGATTTTTGGATAATTCTAATAGCTGATAGCTGTTTGCCTAGCATTCCGCAGGAAATACTTACAAGAGACTGTTCTGGAAAAGAGGGAGTAGGCAGTAGAAAGACCCACTCCTAAACCCTATTAGGAGAGGAATAATTGATCATTTATGTGCGATAATTGATTCTATTTTTTATTATTGGAGATATCTAATTAATAGTAAACTAGGGCAAGTTTTATGTATATACATAGCTAAGAAAGAATTGGTTAGCACATAGACTAATAATGAATCTTAGACTAGAAAATATTTTTCCAACTGTTCCCTCTCTTAGTCAGCATTCCCTCTCTTGGTGAGCGTTCCCTCTCTTAGTCAGCATTCCCTCTCTTGGTGCGCGTTCCCTTGCGACTGTCGTCGTCGCGGGGTCGCACCGCTTGCGTCTTACGCCGACGCGGGATATAACCGCTTGCGTATTGCCCCGAGGCTGAGTCCCACCGCTGTTCTCTGTTCCCTGCTATATAATTGAACTTTAAGTACGAAGAAAGAAGCCGCTACCATGCCAAAGTCACCACTAAACCCTGTATTTTGCCAACTTTCACCAAAACTTCCTCTGCGAGCTATAGTCATTGTCCCATTTGTACTGCAAATCATCACAGCAGTAGGCTTAGTGGGATATCTGTCATTTACAAATGGTAAGCGTGCAGTCAACGACTTAGCTCATCAATTACAAAACGAAATTACAGTCCGTATTCAGAGGAAACTGGATATTTATTTACAGACTCCCCATTTAGTGAATCAACTAAATGTAAATGCTATTCGTCTTAATCAACTTAATATTCAAGCAACTAATGATCTCGAACGTCATTTATGGAGTCAAATTCAGTCTTTTGATTCTATTGGCGTGATTGGGATTACATCTACATCAGGAACTATGGTTGCAGTTAGTCGTCAAGACAATAACGCATTAAATATCATTGTTACAGACAAATCTACAAACGGAGAACTTCAGGAATATACTACCGACAGTCAAGGGAGGCGAACTAAGCGCACAAAAGTAGTACCCCAATATGACTTCCGTGTGCGACCATGGTATCAAGATGGCATCACTGCAAGTCAAGCAGCTTGGGGTAAGATGTTTACATCCCTAATTGATGAAAAAGTAAAAATGATGGCTACTCAACCTGTAATTGATAATGATGGTAATGTCATCGCCTTAGTCAATGCTACTCTCACCTTTTCTCAAGTGCATGAATTTTTACAGAAGTTGAACATTAGTAAGTCAGGGGAAGCTTTCATCTTAAACCGTTCTGGAGAACTAATAGCTAGTTCAGGTACAACCGATCCTTTTATTCATAACAATAATAACTCAGAACTGATCGACGCTTTAGATAGTAAAGATCCTTTGATTCGTTTAGCAAGTCAACATCTGAGAGACAGGTTTGGGGATCTAAATCAAATTCAGAATACTTCATTACTACAGTTTAATATTGACGGTAAACAACAATTTTTACAAGTTGTACCTTTTAGCGATAAATATGGTTTAGATTGGTTGATTTTAGTAGTCGTTCCCCAAGCAGATTTTATGGGGCGTATTTATGCCAATACTCGGATTACTGTCGCCTTGTGTTTGATGGCATTCATACTCGCAATTATTCTTGGTTTATTCAGTTGTGAATTAATTATTAGACCTGTTAAGAGTTTGAAAGAAGCAGCAACTTCTTTATCTATTGGGAACTGGGAACAAAAAGTCAAAGAAGTTCCTATTGATGAATTGGCAATATTAGCTCAATCATTTAATCAAATGACAGAGCAAGTAGAGAAATCATTTGTTGAATTGGAGAGTAAAAATGCTGCTTTACAGGAGGCAGATAAGTACAAAGATGAGTTTATGAAAAATATTTCCCATGAGCTGAGAACTCCACTTAACAGTATTATTTGTTCACTCAAATTAGTCCTTGATAACTTTTGTGATAGCCCAGAAGAAGAAACTGAATTATTACAGCAAGCTGATAAGTCTGCTATTCATTTGCTGGATTTAATTGATGAACTTTTGGATTTAGTACAACTTAAAGAAGGCAAACTTATAATTGAGAAAAAGCCAGTAAATTTGTCTGAATGCTTAAGTGAAATAATTGATTCTCAACAACCTATGATCCAACACAAAAATCTGCAATTATACAAACCTAATATGTCTAAATCAATATTTGTAGAAGCTGATTCGACAAAGCTAAAGCAAATATTTTTAAATGTTATTGATAATGCAATTAAGTTTACTGAGACTGGTAGTATTACTATCGATCTTCAGATTAAACCAGGTCTGAATACTTATGATATCGATCAAATTCCGATTGCGGTAGTAACTATTAAAGATACAGGAATTGGAGTTGAACCTAGTAAACAACATCAATTATTTCAATCTTTTGTTATGCTGGATGGTTCTACTACTCGTGCTTATACTGGTTGTGGTTTAGGATTAGCAATTTCTCGTAGTTTGATGGAATTGATGGGTGGTAATATTACTCTAGAAAGTGCTGGTAAAAATCAAGGCACAACAGTTTTTATATCTTTACCTATTACTCTCAAAACTTCTAATGATAGTTAAATTTTGACCACTTTAATTTAATTTTTGATTTAATTTTACAGCATTGCATAATCTTAGGTATAAATTATAAATATTCACCCCTGAAACTATTTATGTCCTAGGTATTTTATTACCGAATTATTAATTATTAATTGTTAATTAAATAATTGTGGTTTACAGCGGTTTTCATATTAATAAACCACAATGATACTGACTCCTTACTCCTT